>JAGVSV010000075.1 GCA_019137115.1 Bacillota bacterium | reverse complement strand
GTCTTTTTCGCGGCGGGGGTTTTGGTGGGGGTCTTTTTTGCCGTGGTTTTTTTGGCGGCCGCGCGGGTTTTGGCGGCGGACAGCTTGCGCTTGAGGGCGTTTAGTTCCTTCTTTTCCTCGGTGAGCCTGGCGATGTAACCTTTGTACTTGGCGATCTTTGCGTCCACCTGCTTGAGGCTGGCTTCGACCTGTCTGACCGTGGTGGGTTTGGCGGTGGCCATCCTATCCCTCCTTTGTTTGGCTTGAAACATTATAAACACGCCCCGCCGGTGCTTACAACCGGTGAAGGGTGTGTAAATAATATCTAAAATCCCCGCGGGATGGGGGTTGGACGCTGCGGAACGGTAGTATTGCCGGAAGATTGGTGATAAAGTCACATGGATGGCGACCTGCCGTCAAACTGATCGTTGGAGGGACCATGAAGTTAGAGATACGCGACATCCGCAAGAGTTTCGGCGACCGGGAGATCCTGCACGGGGTGAGCTTTGACGTGGTATCCGGGCGCGCGATGGGATTCCTGGGGCGCAACGGCGCGGGCAAATCCACCACCATCCGCTGCCTGATGGACGTTTTCCATCAGGATGCGGGCGAGTTTGTGCTGGACGGCAAGCCGTTCAAGGCCACCGAGAACCGCGTGGGCTACCTGCCCGAGGAGCGCGGGATGTACCAGAAGAACAAGATCCTGGATCAGCTGGTGTATTTCGCCCAGCTGCGGGGGGCCAGCAAAGCCGAGGCCGTGCGCAGCGCCAATGAGTGGGTGGATTTCTTCGAGCTGGGCGAGTACAAGAACAAGCCGCTGGAAACGCTGTCCAAGGGCAACCAGCAGAAAATTCAGATCGCGCAGGCGTTTTTGAACGACCCGGACATCCTGATTCTGGACGAGCCGTTCTCGGGGCTGGACCCGCTTAACTCCCAGATCTTCAAGGACGCGATTGCCAACGTGGTCAGCAAGGGGCGGCTGGTGATCTTCTCCAGCCACCAGATGAACTACGTGGAGGAAGTGTGCGATGACGTGACGCTGATCCATGAGGGCGATATCATCCTGACCGGCGACCTGAAGGCATTAAAGCGCCAGATGGGCGAGAACAAGCTGATGCTGGCCGTGGACGGCATGGACGACACCGCCGTGGGGCAGGCCATCACCGCGCGCTTCCCGGGCATCACGCTGGAGCACACCGGGGACACTTTGGTGCTGGACACGCACCAGGACGTCACCCAGCAGGACATCCTGACCTTCATCGCCCAGCAGGGCTGGCATGTGGCGCGCTTTGGCATGTATGAGCCGAGCCTGAACGACATATTCGTAGCAAAGGTGCGTGATGACCAATGAGGAACTTCAAGCTGATCTTCAACTATGAATTGACCAATCTCTTGGGCAAGAAGAGCACCCGCATCACCACGCTGATCCTGGCCATCGCGGCGCTGCTGGTGAGCAGCCTGCCGCGTATCATCTCGTGGTTTGACAGCCCCAAGGACCCGGACACGGTGATTTCCGCGACCTATGACCACGGCGAGAAACTGACCAAGGACATGGGCTATGTGTTTGCCTCCCCCGAGCTGGAGGACGAGTTCACCCGCGCGCTGGGGCTGGAACAGGCCAACTACTACGCTGACCGCGCGGCGCTGGAAGCCGCGCTCAACGACCGCACGATCAAGGTGGGCGCGGTGGTCAACAGCGACACCGCCGTGGACGTGCTGTTTCTGGACCGGGAGATGGAGTCCGACCAGGACCAGGTGCTCACCGGCATATTGACCCAGATGCACCGCGCGAAGTTCCTGGAGGAAAAGGGCATCACCCCGGCCGAGATGCAGGCGGTGGAGACGTTTGTGCCCGAGGTCAATGTGACGGTGCTGGGCCGCAACAGCCAGAGCAACTTCATGCTGGCCATGATCATGATGATCATCGTGTACACCATTGTGCTGGCCTATGGCTCGATCACCTCCACGGTCATCGCGCGGGAGAAGGACTCCAAAACCATGGAGCTGCTGATCTCCTCCGCCCGGCCCAGCAGCCTGATCCTGGGCAAGGTGGCTGCCTCCGGCGTGTCCGGCGTGCTGCAAGGGGCGCTGATCTTCCTGTGCGGGTTCATCGGCTTCAAGCTGTCGGAAAGCTTTTACCCGCCGGAGCTGTTGATGATGCTGGGCGGCACGCTGACGCCCACATACCTGGCGGTGTACCTGTTCTTCTCGGTGGCCGGGTACATCATGTACCTGTTCCTGTACGCGTCGCTGGGCTCCACCGTCAGCCGGGTGGAGGACGTGAGCTCCGCCATTGGCAGCGTGCAGTTCCTGTTCATGTTAGGCTACATGATCGCCATGTTCACCATGAGCGTGCCCAACAGCCTGGTCGCCGTGATCGGCTCGATCTTCCCGTTTACCTCGATGATGGTGATGCCGCTGCGCAGCGCGCTGATGACGGTGCCCGCGCTGGAGATGATCGCAGCCGTCGTGCTGCTGCTGGCCTGTCTGGTGCTGTTTGCGTACCTGTCCATCAAGATTTACCGGTGGGGCACGCTCAACTACGGCAACAAGAAGGGCCTGATCAACGCGCTCAAACAGATCACCAGGGAGCGCCGCCGCACCGCGTAGGTTCGCCAAATATCGTTAAAACCACTGCCGCCGGGGGACGTTCCCGGCGGTTTTTGTTGGAAACACCACAAATCGTGCAGATTTTCCCTTTCCGGCGGGCGCGTCTTGTGATATTATCGATTTGTCACATATACCGCATGCCAGGCAAATCCAAGTGCCTGGCGTACGCAAAGGCAGTTTGGATAGATTCGGACACGGCAAGGAGTTGTATGCATGGGAAAAATAACGGATACCCTGATCAATATGGGGTACACTTTTACTGCGGACGCGCAGAACCTGGGCCCGGTGTCCCGTTTGCTGGTGCGCTCGCCGCGCGGGCAGGAGATGGCGCTGGGCCGCAACGAGCAGGCGCTGCTCTTCCCCGGCGACACCGACGGCATCCCCGACAATGACTGGACGGGGGCGGACGGCGTCACCTACACCAGCGGCAGCATCTACCGGGACTACTACGGCATGGACGACGAGGCTTACAGCCAATTCCTGTACGGCCATTCGCTGCGCACCCGAGAGTACCTGAAAGCGCGCAAGGCGGACATTGGGCTGACATCCTACAAGTTCGCGGCGCCGGAGCTGTTCTTCGTGCTGGACACGTTCACGCTGGACAATGGCAACGGCACATTGGAGGCCGGCAGGTACTCTGACGGCCGCTTCGTGGCGCAGGCGGTGGAGGTCAAGGGCGGCCAGGTGCTCAGGATGCACTTCGCCCACCTGCCCGACCTTAAACAGGCGCGGGAGGGCGTGCTGATCGTGGCGCTGGAGCAGGGGTTTCTGGACGGCACGCTGGATGACGACGCCGGCGACGGCGGGCACTGGCTGGACACCCCGGGCGACCTTCAGGACAAATATGACACCTTGATGACGATGGGCGGCCAGAAGCCGCAGGGAAAGTGAGGAACGCATGCAGGCGAAGAAAAGTGACCGGATGCCCGAGACATTGGTGCGCCGCCTGCCGGCCTATTACCGGCAGCTAAGTGAACTGGAGCAGGAGGGCTTAACCGAAATTTCGTCCTTCAAGCTGGCCGAGCGCATGGGGCTGACCGACTCGCAGATACGGCACGACTTAAATTCCTTCGGCGGCTTTGGGCAGCGGGGGCTGGGCTACCGGGTGGGGATGCTCAAGAACAGCATCGGCGACATCATGGACATCAACCGCGAGCATTCGATGGTGATCGTGGGCGCGGGGCGCATCGGCAGCGCGGTGGCCAACTACCCGGGCTTCAAGGAAGCCGGGTTTGTGGTGACGGCGCTGTTTGACATTGACCCCAAGCTGATCGGAAAAAAGATCGGCGGGATCCCAGTGTTGGACGCCAAAAAGCTGCAAAAGTACCTGGCCGAAACGGGGACGGACATCGTGGTGATCGCCACCCCGGCCAGCGAGGCGCAGCAGACGCTGGACCATGTGGGCGGCACCAAGATCAGGGGCGTGTGGAACTTTGTGCCCATCACGCTGACCCCGCCGGAGGGCGTGGTGGTCATCAACGTGCACCTGACGGACAGCCTGATGGCATTGAGCTTCCGGATGCACGAGATGGACGTGATCAACGAGGGGCATCCCTGGACGAAATAGTCCGGATGGCCGCAAAACAGGCAGGGCGCAACGAACGACCCTGCCTGTTTTTGTTTTGTTTTCTTTTCCCTTATGCCGGTTTGGGCTCCTTCAATAGCCGGTAGGCCAGCCACGCGGACAGCAGGGACACCGCCGCCATCACAAAATAGGAGTTTTTCAGCCCCGACGAGCGGATCAGGTAGCCCATCAGCACCGGGCCGATGGTCATGCCCACGCCGTACACGGCCTGGAACAGGCCCATGCCCACGCTGCGCATGTCCGGGGTGACCGTGCGCACGCACTGGCCCAGGAGGATCGAGAACGTGAAGCTGAAGCCGATGCCCGCCAGCGCCTGTACCAGAAACAGCTGGGTCATGTTGGCGGCCAGCGGCGCCAGCATGCAATACAGCGCCGCCATCAGAAAGCCCAGCGTGATGATCATGCGTGCGCCGATGCGCGAGAACAGCCACTTGGTGGCGACCAGGTTGGCGATCACCAGCGGCAGCATCAGCGCGATATTGAGGAAGCTCAGCTCCGCCGGGGTGGCGTTCAATTCCACCGCCAGGTTGACGGTGAAGGTATAAAACGTGCCGAAGGAGATCACCTGGATCAGCGCGCCCAATATGGATGTGGCTTTCAAGTTTTCATCCCGCGCGACGGTTAAAAAGTGCCTGATGTTCATGGGCGCGCGCTTGCGCGGCACCTCGCGGATAAAAAGGCTCATCACCAGCGCGATCACGGCGGTGACCAGCCCCGCCCAGAACGCGGCCTTGATCGCATACCAGGTGACCAGCGCGCCCATCACCACAAAGCAGATCAGCCGCCCCATGTGGTTGGCGTTGCTCAACTGCGAGATGCGCCGGGGGGCTTCCTGGGTTGAATAGTAG
>JAGVSV010000212.1 GCA_019137115.1 Bacillota bacterium | reverse complement strand
TGGCGTGCAAGCGCTGCCAGTCTGATCAAAACCCTTGCCAATCGCATAATGCCGTGATAAACTGTGCGCATATGGGGTATCTACACGATGTATGTGTACAGTTCTGTTTTCCCTTCGGCTCGCCCTTTCCATCCTGTTCCGGATTGCCCGTAAAGGACGCTTAGGAAACTCGTTGTACCAGCCTGCAAACCCCTGTTGCGCGTTTGGCGCACGCTTGTGCGTGTACCCATGCGCACAGAATCCAAAAAGGAGCCAACCATGACCAATCCCGAAGCACTTCAGGCGATGACGCGCGTCCAGCTGCGCGCGTTTGCCAAGGAAAACGGCATCACCTTGGGTGCGATCACCGCCAAGGCAGACATTGTGGAGCGCATCAGCCAGGCGCTCAAAGAGCTGCCCGCCCAGAGAGAACAGGAGCGGGAGCAGGAAAAGGCCGCGGAACCCAAGCCGCCCGTCCGTCGCGCGGTGATCATCACCGACTCCGGCGAGGAGCCGTCCGCCCCGCCCCCGCCGCCGCGTCCCCGCCCGCAGCCCGCTGCGTCTGCTTCCTCAGGCACCGAAGCTACGCCGCCCAAGGGCAACAAGCCCGCGTTCACCCTGCAAGGGGCGCGCGCCTGGCACAACCCGCATCCCTTTACATCGCCCCAGCCGCCGCAGCCCAAGTACCTGCCGCAGCCGGGTCAGGCGATCACCACCTACCCCCTGGGGCAGGTGCCCGGCGGCGATGGGCAGCCCATCGTGGTGCCCACGCGCCAGATCCCGCAGACGGTATCCCGCTTTGGCCCCAGCGCCGCGCGGCAGGAGGAACCTGCCCGGCAGGAAGATATCATGCGCACCCTGCGGCCGGAGCCATATACCGCCCAGGGCGTGCGCCGCTATCCCATCCGCCGGCAGGAGTACCAGCGGGGAGGGATAACGCCGCCCGCTTTCCCGCCGCAGGAGCAGTCCTACGCCCCGGTACGGCCGCAGCCGGCGTACCCCAACTACCAGCGCCCGGCCACGATCGAGCCCGCCAGCGAATCGGTGGATGAGCGCGCATACCCATCCTCGCCGCTGCGCCCGCGCGACCCCGTTGGGTTAAGCCCGGCGGTGCCCGAGATGCTGGCCACCGGCGATGTCGGCGACGGCGCGGGCGTGCTGGAGATCCATTCCGACGGCTACGGCTTCCTGCGCGCGGGCAACTACCTGCCCGGCAAGAACGATGTGTACGTATCCAACGCGCAGATCAGGCGCTTCCGCCTGCGCGACGGCGACTTTGTGGAGGGGAAAACCCGCCCGCAGCGCGACAATGACCGGTATGCCGCGATGCTGTACATCACCCGCATCAACGGGGAGGAAGCCGAGGCAGTCACGCCCCGCAAGGACTTTGACGAGCTGACCCCGGTGTACCCTGATCGAAAGATCCAGCTGTCCTCGGAAGCCGAAGGGGATATGGTGCTCCGGCTGATTGACCTGTTTGCCCCGATCGGGTTTGGGCAGCGCGCGATGATCGTGGCCGCCCCCAAGGCCGGCAAAACCACCATCCTGCGCAAGATCGCGCTGGCCATCCGTCACCAGCACCCGGACATCCACCTGATGGTGCTGCTGGTGGACGAGCGGCCCGAGGAAGTGACGGACTTAAAGGAAACCATCGGCGGCGACGTGCTGTACTCCACATTTGACGAGCCCGCCGAAAGCCACGTGCGCGTGAGCGAACTGGTGCTGGAACGCGCGATGCGCCTGGTGGAGCAGGGCAAAGACGTGGTCGTGCTGATGGACAGCCTGACCCGCCTGTCGCGCGCCTACAACACGCTGGCGCCGTCGTCCGCGCGCGTTATGTCCGGTGGCCTGGCGGCAGGGGCGCTCAACAAGCCCAAGCGCTTCTTTGGCGCGGCGCGCAATATGCGCGAGGGCGGCAGCCTGACCATCATCGCCACCGCGCTGGTGGGCACCGGCAGCCGCATGGACGATGTCATCTTTGAGGAGTTCAAGGGCACCGGCAACATGGAACTGACGCTGGACCGCGGCCTGTCCGAGATGCGCGTGTTCCCGGCGGTCTCCATCGCAAGGAGCGGCACCCGGCATGATGAGCTGCTGCTGAGTGAGCAGGAGCGGCAGGTGACCAACAAGGTGCGCGCGATGGTGTCCGGCTCTTCCGAGCAGGAGGGTATCTCGCTGATCCTGTCCATGATGGACAAAACAAGAGACAACGCGGATTTCGTCGCCCGCTACGACGACTGGATCGCGCTGATGAAAGGCGGCAATCGATGAGCATCAAGGTTGCTCCCTTCGGGGTACTCCCCACGGGGCAGGACGTTCATGTCATATCGCTGATTCGCGGCGAAGCGGTGGTCAAGGTGCTGGATTTTGGCGCCCACCTGCACAGCGTCATCGTGCCGGATGGGCAGGGGCGCTACGGCGACGTGTGCCTGGGGTTTGACGACCTGGCCAGCTACCAGCGGCACGGCAATGGCTCAGTGGGCGCGACCGTCGGGCGGTTTGCCAACCGCATCGGCGACGCGCGCTTTACGCTCAACGGGCGCGAATACCGCCTGTTTGCCAACAACGGCACCAACACGCTGCACGGGGGCAAGGACGGCTTTGACAAAAAGCTGTGGAACTTCCAGATCGAGGAAATGCAGGGCGCCGACCGCGTAACGCTGTCCTATATCTCGCGGGATGGCGAGGAAGGGTTCCCCGGCACGTTGCGCACCCAGGTCACCTTCCAGTTTGATGACCAGGGGCGGCTGACCATCGGCTACACCGCCGAAGGCGACGCCGACACGCCGGTCAACCTGACCAACCACGCGTATTTTAATCTCGCCTGCGGCGATGACGCGACCGGGCACTGGATCAAGATCGACGCGGACACCATCGTGGAAACCCGGGAGGACCTGATCCCCACGGGCAGGCTGACGCCGGTGAGCAACACGCTGTATGACCTGCGGGATGTGCGCCGCGTAGGCGACATCATCAGCCGCCGGCATGAGGACGCCGCGATGGATGCCGCCAATGGTTTTGACGTGAACTATGTGCTCAACGGCACCGGGTTCCGCCCGTGCGCCTGGGTGAGGGAGCCGGTGTCCGGCCGGGAGATGACCGTGTTCACCGACCAGCCTGGCGTGCAGTTTTATTCCGGCCAGGGGCTGGACATCCTGGGCAAGGGCGGCGTCCACTACGGGCCCTATGCGGGCATCGCGCTGGAAACCCAGCACTTTCCGGACAGCGTCAACCAGCCAACTTTTCCGGACACCATCCTGAAAGCCGGCGATGTGTACCGCACCAAAACGGTGTACCAGTTCGGCGTGTACCGGTAAACCAGCGCCAACCAACAGCCCCTGCCGTACAGAAACCGGCAGGGGCTGTTTTACGCAGCGAACGCAAATGATTTACAGAAGCACGATGCCCGCCGCCCGGCACGCGTTGAGCGTGTCGTCGTCCCAGAAGGAGGACTGCACCTCGCCGATGTGCGCCTTGCCCAGCAGCAGCATGCACACGCGGCTCTGGCCAATGCCGCCGCCCATCGTGTAGGGCAGCTCGCCATTGAGCAGCGACTTGTGGAAGGGCAGCTCCCGCCGCTCGTCACAGCCTGCCAGGGTCAGCTGTCTGTCCAGGCTTTCGGGCGACACCCGGATGCCCATGGACGATATTTCCATCGCGCAGCCCAATACATCGTCCCAGAACAGGATATCACCGTTCATCGACCAGTCGTCATAGTCCGGCGCGCGGCCGTCGTGCGGCTCGCCGGAGCGCAGCTTGCCGCCGATCTGCAGAATGCCGGCGGTGCGGTGCGCCTTTAAGAACGCGTGCTCGCGCTCCTTGGGCGTCAGCTCGGGATACAGGTCGGCCAGTTCCTGGGTGGTGATGAACGTAACCTCGCGCTCCAGCGAGGTGGGTAAGGAGGCGTATTTCCACCGCAGCAGGTCCTGCGTGGCCACGATCGCCGTCACAATGCGCTGCATGGCGTCCTTGAGCGTGGCCATCGTGCGCATTTCCTTGGTGATCACCTTTTCCCAGTCCCATTGGTCGACATACACCGAATGCAAATTGTCCAGCGTCTCGTCACGCCGGATCGCGTTCATGTCCGTGTACAGCCCTTCGCCCACGGGAAAGCCATATTGCTTGAGCGCCATGCGCTTCCATTTGGCCAGCGACTGCACCACCTCCACGCTGGTGCCCGTGTCCTTGATGTCAAACGAAACCGGGCGCTCCACACCGCTTAGGTCATCGTTGAGCCCCGACGCGCCTTCCACAAACAGGGGCGCGGATACGCGTTTCAAGTTCAGCGCCTTGGACAAAAAATCCTCAAACGTTTTCTTGATAATGGAGATCGCTTCCTGTGTTTCATACAGCGACAGGTAGGATCGGTAGGCTTCCGGCACCTGGATACGGGACATGGAACGCTCCTTTCGGCGGACAGCGGCTTGGAATGCAGGCAGTATATGGATTTGTTGTGGCCCGGTCAAGGTTCAGTTGGCTGCCAGGTGTCGCGCGTTGCGCCGTACAGCAGCAGGTCGTCAAATCCATCGCCATGGCGCGCCGCGCCCTGCATGCGGCCCTCATACAGCAGCCCCGCTTTTGCCATCGCGCGACCGGATGCCGGGTTGCGCCCCGTGTGCATCAAGCCCACGCGATGGAAACCCACCGTGTAAAAGAGATGCTTCATCACCGCCACAAGCGCCTCAGGCATCAGCCCCTGGCCCCATAATTTACGGGCCAGGCAGAACCCCAGCGCGCAGTTTGCGTCATCGCGGTTCCAGCGGGTGACCGCAATGTCTCCCACCAGTTCCCCCTGGTACACGATGGCCCAGCGATAGATGGCCGGATTGGCATAGCGCCGCACCCATTCGCCCACCAAAACCTCCGCGTCCTTTGGGCTGTCGCCCGCGTCCCAGTCCACATGCGCCATGACGTGCGGGTCGCTGAGCAAATTCTCAAACAGCGCTTCCGCGTCCGACGGCGCATAGCGGCGCAGCGTCAGCCGCCGGGTTGCAATGGGTACCGTTCCTGTGTGCTGCATCGTGCCCTCCGTCGCGTCAGCATAGAGGGCACAGGCGGGTCGCGTCAAGCGCGCGGGTGGCACCGCA
>JAGVSV010000043.1 GCA_019137115.1 Bacillota bacterium | reverse complement strand
CATGAGGGACAAAAACCACTGGGTGCCCAGCACCACGGGCACCGCCAGCGTTTGTGCCAAGGGAAGCCATAAATACGACAACACGAGCACGGCGATGTAGCCGTACATCAGCAGGCCCACCGCGGCGCACGCGATGGGGCCCACCAGCAAGCCCACCAGCGAAAAGCGATGGAACGCCGCGATGGATGGCGGCGCGACAAACGCGGTGGCGGACACCGTGACCGCATACACCTGCGCCGTGCGCCACATCATCCGCCGGGCGCGCAGATGCTGCAGCGCGTACAGGATGCGGTCGCCCAGCAGCGCAATGCCCAGCACCGCCAGGAAAGACAGCTGGAACCCCAAACTGAACAAATCCATTGGTCGCAGCAGGAGCACCAGAACAAACGCGAACGCAAGCGTCGTCAGCGGGTCGGACGACTTGCGCAGCAGCCGCCCCAGCAGCAGCACTTCGGTCAGGATCGCGGCGCGCACCACGGGTGCCGAAAAGTTCAGCAGCCTGCAGTATGCCAGCAGGATGACCGACACCAGCGCCAGCTGGACGGCAGGGCTGGCGTGCATTTTGCGCAGCACATACAGGATGCCCGCCATCAGTAAGCCCACATGCAGGCCCGAAACCGCCAGCACATGCGCCACGCCGCCGTCACGGAACACCGTGGTGGTTTCGTCCGACAGGTCGGTGCGGTCACCGATCAGCAGCGCCTTGGCAACCGGTGCGGCGTCGCCCATCACACCGTCGATCCGGTCGCCCAGCGCGACGCGCAGCCGCAGCCAGAAATCAGCATCCTCTGTTTGCAGCGCGGGCACAAAGGACAGCTCGCGCACGTTGCTGATACCGATGGGCACGCCCTTGGTCAACAGGTACTGCCGGAAATCAAAGCCGTAGGGATTTTCCTGGGGAGCGGGATGGTAGACGCTGCCCGAAAACTGCACGCCTTGCCCGTCCGGGGGCAGCGGCGCGCCTTCCTCCGGGAAATACGTCCAGTAGGCAGATGCTACACGTGTCTGTATACCTGCATCGTCTGTCAGCGTGACCTGCTCCAGCAAGGTTTGTATCCTGCCGTCCTCCGGGCGCTGTTCCGCAATGCCGTTCACGCGGGCGGTGATCATATACTTCCCCACCGGCGGCAGGCTGGGGTGCGCAGCGGGCAGCACGTACAGCGCCGCCAGGAAAAACGCCACCGCACACGCGCCCCACACAGGGGTGTGCGTCCGCCACAGCAAAGCCGTGAGCGCCGCGCCCACAACAACGCCCGCCCACAGCACCCTTACATCCGGGCCTCCTGCCGCACCGGCCCAGATGCCCAGACCCCAGGCGCACGCAACCAGCACCAACGGGCGTTGCCGGTGAAAGGCTTGGGTCACAGCGTCAGCCGCATGCCGTTGTACGCCGAACGTGCACGGGGGAACACGGCGGACGCTTCCCTAAGCAGCGTCTGCGCGTCATTGTAGGGAGGGCAGTGGGACAGGATCAGCGTGCCCACGTCGGCCTGCAGCGCCAGCTCTGCAGCCTTTTCGGCGCTCAGATGGGGCATGTCCGGGTTCCACTGCGCGCTGGTGAACGCCGCGTCACAGATCAGTACGTCCGCACCTTTGCTGAATGCGGGCAACGGATCCACCCGGCTGGTGTCGCCGGTGTAGACCAGCCTCTTGCCGCCCGCGCTCACCCTGACCGCGTAGGCGGGCACCGGGTGGCTGACGCTTACGGCCGAAACGGCAAAGCCGCCTATCACAAACCCCGGCGCCAGGTCCCTGCGGTCCAGCGCGCGGGACTGGGCCAGGTCACCCAGCGGATGTGGCCCCGCCGGCGCGTACAACGGCAGCGATTGCTTGCTGATTTCAAGGTAATACTTCAGCGTCAGCAGGTCGGAGGCATGGTCATTGTGCCAGTGCGTGAGCACGATGGCGGACAGCCTGGCGGGATCCATAGTCGCGGTCAGCTTGCCCAGCACGCCGGTGCCGCAGTCCAGCAGCAGCGCTTCCTGTCCGTAGCGCACCAGAAAGCCCGAGCACGCGCCGTTGGCCGAAGGGTACGATCCGTCACAGCCGATGATGATCAGTTCCATGGACATCCTCCTTGTTGGGCTTGAGCAGAAAATGTGCCGATACGAACGCTATGAGGGTGCTCAGCAACACCGTGGGCAGCGTAAACGCGCCGCCTGCCGCCAGCAGCACCACCACCGACAGGTTGTAGACAAAGTGAAAAACCATCGGCAGGAACAGTCCGCCGTGCCGGATGGTCAGCCTGCCCAAAAACAGCCCGATCACCAGCAGCGCCGGAAACGCGTGCGCCGACCGGTGCATCAGCGCGAACACAACCGCGCTTGCGACAATCGCCACTGTGTCGCCGCGCCGACGGAGCCAGTTGAGCAAAAGTCCCCTGAATACCAGCTCCTCGCTGACCGCCGGGATGACCGCCGCGCACATAATCGCAAACGTGTACGAAAGGGCGTTGGCCGGGTTGGGCAGCGCGGTTTCGGGCGGAACAAGGCCAAAGCGCCCGAGAAATTCTGACCACAGCGCCGTAATGATGGCGCCAACCAACGTGTAAGAAACCGCCGTGAGCATCGTCAGCCCGGTTTCCATCGGGCCGCGCGGCGCCAGCTGTTGGCGCAGCTGCGCCTGGGTTTCCTCGCTGCGCAGGAACAGCAGCACCCCGGGCACCCCAAACATCAGCAGTTCCTGCGCGCCCACCAGCGCATAGATGGGGTAGAAGGCCGATCCGGTTATGACCCCGGCAGGGACAAATGCCGGCAGGAGAAGGCTCATCAGCACGCTCAGCGCCGCGCCCAGCAGGCACAGCAGCGATCGTCTACTCAATGGTGTATAGGGCGCCCACACGGTCGCGCCAGGTCATGTCCACGAGGATGTCGCGCCCCGGCGTCAGCCCGCCTTTGATCAGCGTTTCGGTCACGGTTTGAATGGCCATCTCCGGCGTGTTGTTGTCCTGGCTTAAATGCCCCAGCAGCGCATAGCGCACGCCCGAGTCGCTTAACCTGATCAGCGTTTCGCCGCAGTCCTGGTTACTCAGGTGCCCGTTGGTGCCCATGATGCGCCGCTTGAGCATCAGCGGATAGCGCTCGTTGTGCTCAAGCATGTCCGGGTCGTGGTTGCTCTCCAGCAGCACCAGGTCAGTGCCTGCCAAATGCTTAAGCACCCGCTTGGGCACACAGCCCATGTCGGTGGCCACCGCAACGCTGTGGTTGCCATGGTGCACCCTGAACGCCACCGGCTCCGGCGTGTCGTGCGGGATCACAAATGGCAGGATGTTGAGGTCCTGTATAAAGAAATCCTGCTCGGATTCAAAGATGCGGCGCTGCGCAGCGGGCACTTCGCCTATCAGTCGGTACATTGCCTGCCAGGTGCGGTAGTTGGCGTACACAGGCAGATGGTATCGGCGCGCCAGCACGCCAATGCCGCGCACATGGTCGATGTGCTCATGGCTGACCAGAATGCCGCTGAGCATTTCCGGCATCACGCCGATCTGCGCAAGCGCCTGGGTGATGGCCTTGCCGGACAGGCCGGCATCCACCAGCAGGCGGGTGTCGCCGGCGGCGATGTAGGTGGCGTTCCCGCAGGAACCGCTGTTGAGCGAACAAAGCTGAAACTTCATGAACCTTCCTGTTCCCCGCGGGGTTCACCCGCGTATGGGCATCATTATAGATGCTTTGCATGGCGCACGGCAAGGCGCGCGCTTGCTTGAACCCATGAACGCTGTGGTATACTATGGCCATGGGAGGTGAACCGCATGAGTCGGGAAAACATGAACAACCCCAACGGCCAGGAGGAGAGCTTGGAGGACAAGCTGCTTCGCATCGTCAAAGCTGGCATTGGTGTGGTTGCCGAAACGGTGGAAAAATCGAAGGAAGCGATCGCTGATTTCGCCAGCAAGGAAAATGTGCACAACCTTGCCAACAAGGGCGAGCATACGTTGGAGCAGGTCAAAACTTTCAGCTCCGATGCGATTGAAAAGGTAAGGAAGACCTGGACGGACGCCGACATCATGGGCATGGTCAAGTCCAAGTCCGAGAAACTGCGCAAGCTGGCGCAGGAAGTTCACGCGCTGCCGGAGGGCGAACGCGAAGCCTTCAACGAACTGCTGGATCGCATGGACGCCGCATGCCCGGTGGAGGATGGCTCGCTGCATTCGGACGAACCGTTTGAGTTTGGCCGCACCCAGCCGTCCGAGTACGCTGAGTTTGCCGCGACCGCGCCGGACAACCCCAGCCCCACGGCGCCGGATGACGAGGCCAACACCGCCAAGATTGAAACCAATGACGTCAACGAACACATCCCGCAAAACGTGCCGCCGGAGTATTAATTTCCGGTCAGGCGCTCCATTTTCCGATGGCCGCGAGGTTTGCCCCGCGGCCGTCGGTGTATTGTGGCACAGTGGAGGCATGTCGGCATGACCATCGCCGCCGTACTGCTGTGTGCCCTTCTGCTGTATGGTTTGTGTGAAGGCAAGCGCCACCGCGATGTGGTCAGCGACATTCCGATCCGGATACTGGTCAACGGCACGCGCGGCAAAACCAGCGTGTCCCGTTTGACGGCGGCTGCGCTCAATCAGGCAGGCATCCGCACATGGGCGAAGACCACCGGCTCGCAGGCACGTTACATTGCGCCGGACGGCAAGGAAATTGACTACCGGGGCAGCCGCGCCGCCAACCTGTTAGAGCAGTTGGCGTTTTTCCGCACGGCGCAAGCGGACGGCGCACAGGCGGTGGTGGTGGAGTGCATGGCGATCGCCGATGAAAACCAGCGCCTGATGGCACAGCACCTGGTGCGCCCGACGCACGTGCTGCTGACCAATGCGCTGGTTGACCACGTGGAGGAGATCGGGGACAGCGTGGATATCACCGCCCGCACGCTGGCGATGTCGGTGCCGAAAACGGCCCATGCATTCGTCGCCAGCGATGATTTTGGCGCCGTATTGCCCCAAGCGCAGAAAGCCGCGCAATTTCTGGATGGAGCTTATCTGGAGACCCTGCCTTTCTCCACGCCTGCGGATAACGTCTCGCTCGTGCTTGCGCTGACCGACGCGCTGGGCATCCCCAGGGCAACCGCGCTGTCCGGCATGCGCCTGGCACAGGCGGACGCCGGGATGGCGG
>JAGVSV010000179.1 GCA_019137115.1 Bacillota bacterium | reverse complement strand
GCAACAGCAGCGCCAGCGCCAAAACAAGGCACACCGCTGCGCGCAGCGGACGGATTCTTTGCGATTTGTACTCCATGTCAACACCTCAAAATTCAGCCACGCGTCGGTGCGCATACTTCTCCGCCGGGAGTATATTACAAAATCATTACAGGGTCAACCAAAATTTGGTACAAATGCGCGTATCCGACCGAAAGCATCAGCGCTCCACCGTACCCTCCCACGTGTCCACATCGCGTTTGCGGCTGTGTTCGTCATACCAGTGCCGGGTCACCGTCTTGGCGCGGGTGAAGAAGCGCACACCGTCCAGGCCCAGCACGTGCTGGTCGCCAAAGAAGCTGTCCTTGTTGCCGGAGAAGGGGAAGTACGCCGACGGCACCGGGATGCCCACGTTGATGCCCACCATGCCGGCGTCGGAGTGCATCTCAAACTGCCTTGCATAATAGCCGTTCTGGGTAAAGATGGCGCTGCCGTTGCCAAAGCGGTTGGCGTTGATCAGCGCCAATCCCTCGTCAAAGTTCGTCACGCGCTTGATCAGCGTGACCGGGCCGAAGATCTCGTCCTGGCCGATGCGCATGTCCGGCGTGACGTGGTCAAAGATGGTGGGGCCGACAAAAAAGCCGCCCTCAAAGCCCTTGACCACAGTGTTGCGGCCGTCCAGCACGAGTTCGGCGCCTTCCTCGATGCCGCGCGCGATCCAGGTCAGCACCGACTGCTTGTGCCGCGCGTTGACCACCGGCCCCAGCGCCGTGTCCGGGTCATAGGCACAGCCAATTTTGAGCGCCTGCGCCTTTTGTTTGAGCAGCGCCACGAATTGATCGGCGATAGCTTCCTCCACCACGATCACCGGCAGCGCCATGCAGCGCATGCCCGCGCAGCCGTAGGTGGAGTTGATCACCGCGTTCACCGTGCTTTCCAGATCGCAATCGCGCAGCACCAGCGCGTGGTTCTTGGCTTCGGTTTGCGCCTGCACGCGCTTGCCGTGCGCGGCGGCCACCGAATAGATGTGCCGCCCGGTTTTGGTGGAGCCCACGAAGGTCACCGCCTTGACGCGCGGGTCGGTCAGCAGCAGTTCGGATTCCGTCGCTTCCGCCGTGACCAGGTTGACCACGCCCTTGGGAAAGTCCGTTTCCTTATAGAACAGCTCCAGCATGCGCATGGAGGTGAGCGGGGTAAAGTTGTTGGCTTTGAGCACCACGGTATTGCCGGTAGCAACCGCCAGCGGCACCATCCACCCAAACGGGATCATCGCCGGGAAGTTGAACGGCACGATGCCCGCCACCACGCCCAGCGGCACGCGGTAGGTGGCCGTGTCAAAGCCGGTGGTCACCTGCAGGGACGCCGACCCCTGGCTGATGTACGGCAAGCCGCAGGCAAACTCGGTGGGTTCAATGGCCTTCAGTACATCGCCGCGCGCTTCGTTCAGGTTCTTGCCCAGCTCGGTGGCGCACAGCACGGTCAGTTCCTCCAGGTGCCTCACCATCACGTCGCGCCACTGGAACAGCAGCTGTGTGCGGCGCGCCAGCGACACATCGCGCCAGCTTTGGTAGGCCTCATCGGCGCTCTGGATGGCTTCCAGCACCTCGTCCCCGGTGCAGCTGGGCACCTGCGCGATCACCTGCCCGGTGCTGGCGTCGGTCACGTCCAGCCATTTGTCGGTTTTCGACTCGCGCCATTCACCGAATGCGTTGTATCCCTTGCGTTCTATGCTGCTCATCCCCTGTCCCTCCTGTGCGGACTTGTGGCCTGATTGTAGGCGCGGGGGTATGCGGTGTCAAGGCAACGGAGTTTGCCGGAGGTTGCGCGCGTGCTACAATCGGGCAATGACAGCAAAACCAGGCGTGATGAAAGGAGATCCATTTATGCGCATCATTGGCAGCGGGGCGGCGGAGGCCATCCCCAATCCCCTGTGTTCCTGCGGTATCTGCGAAAACGCGCGCAAGGCGCGAGGGCGGGACATCCGCTCGCGCACGTGTTTCCGGGTGGATGACGCCACGCAGATCGACTTTGGGCCCGACCAGTTCTACCAGGCGACCGTGCTGGGCAACGACCTGCGCACCGTCCGGCAGGTGCTGGTCACCCACTCGCACGAGGATCACCTGGCGTTTACGGAGTTCAACCTAAAACAGATGGCGTCGGTGACCAATCCCGACCCCATCGACGTCTACCTTTCCCGCCCGGCGCACGCGTGGCTGCTCAACGCCGCCGCGCCCTTTGACTGCGCGGTGACGGATGAAACCTATGTGCGGCTGCACCCGGTGGATTATGGCGTTGCGTTTCAGGCGGGCAATCTTACGGTGCTGCCGCTGAAGGGCAACCACTTCGCGCATGGCACCGGCGAAAACAGCATCAACTATCACATCACGTTTGCAGACGGCAGCACGCTGTACTACGCGGTGGACACCGGGTATTTCCTGGAGGACACGCTTGAGCGGCTGAAGATGCTGCGCGTGGACACGCTGGTGGTGGAGGGCACCTTTGGCGACGCGCCGGGGTATGAAACGCCGCACACCGACGGCCACATGGGCGCACAGGGCGTGCTGGCCGTGACGCGGCGGCTGTATGAACAGGGCACGCTGCATGACGCCTCCCACGTGTATGTGACGCACGTCAACCACAAGCACAGCCTGACGTATCCCCGCATGGTGGACTGGTTTGCCGCCCGCCCCGCCCCGGTGCCCATCACCGTGGGCTATGACGGCATGGAGATCCCCGGAAAGTGAGCGCAACCCCCGCGCGGCACAAGGTGCTGCTGGACACCGACATGGGCGGCGACATTGACGACGCGCTGTGCCTGAGCTGGCTGCTGATGCAGCCCGCGTGCGACCTGATGGGCATCACCACCGTGTGCGGCAACCCCATCAACCGCGCCAGGATCGCGGCGGCGCTGTGCCGCGTGGCGGGGCGGGACGTGCCCATCCGCGCCGGAATGGACCCCAAAACGCCCAACGGCTGGTACCCCACGCCGGAGGGCGAATCGCGCCTGCCATACTGGCCGCACCCGGACAACATGGCGGGGGGCACGGTTGACTTCCTGTACGACACGCTGCGCCAGCACCCGGGGGAAGTAGATATCCTGGCGATTGGCTCGCTGTCCAACATCGCGGCGCTGGTGGCTGCACACCCGGACGCGCCCGGGCTGGCCCGCTCGCTGTGGGCGCTGGCCGGTCTGTTTGACGATGCGCTGCGTGATTCGCCCGATATGCCGTACCTGAACTGGAACGTATGGGCCGACCCGCCGGCGGCGCAAACGGTGTTCCGCGCGGATTTTCCGGAAATCACGCTGCTGGGCGTGGGCATCACACGGCAGCTGACGGTGTCGGATGAAGCGGTGCGGGCGAAATTCGCCCACCCGCTGCTGGCATGCGCGCTGGATTTCGCGCGGGATTTCCTCAAAACCAACGTGGTCACGATGCACGACCCGCTGGGCGCGGTGGCGATGTTTTATCCGGAGGTTTGCACGTACCAGCGGGGACTCGTGGACGTTGACTTGCAGGCGCAGGGCCGCCTGCACGCGGTGACGCGCTTTTCCCCTGACCCCGACGGCCGATGCCGAGTGGCCATCTCGGTCAACCGGGACGCATTTTTCGAGCGCTTTTTTGCCCCTTTTCAGTAAGGCGTTTTACAAGGATGTTTTAGAACCATTCTGAATGGGTATCTCTAAAGTATGGCAAATCAATGGAAGGACATACCCGGTTCGGGCCTGACGCACGCGGACAGCCTGGCGGAGGCGCGCCGGATGCTGCACGCCCATGGCATTGCCGTGACCAGGCAGCGGCTGAGCGTGCTGGCGTATTTGCGGGAGCGCCCCGGCCACCCCGACGCGGACGAGGTGCATCAGGCCATGACGGCGCGGGGCGCTGCGATTTCGCTGGCCAGCGTGTACAACACGCTGCGCCTGTTTGCCGAAAAGGGCCTGGTGACGCCGGTGGAGCTGGACGAAAACCGCCTGCGCTTTGACGCGGAGCTTACGCCCCACGGGCATTTCCGCTGCACGGCATGCGGGCGGATTGACAACTTCCCCTGTGACGCGGACGCGCTGCCGGCAAACGGCCTGGACGGGTACGTGATCACCCGCCGGGATGTGCATTTCCACGGCATCTGCAAAGGCTGTCTGAACCAACAGAAGGAGGAGCCCCATGGACAAGGACAAAAAGAAGGATGACAAACCCATGACGAAAAAAGATGACAAGCCCATGATGACCCCGATGGACAAGAACGGCCTGGGCGAGCATCTGCCCAGCCGCAACGACGTCAAGGGGGACAACCCGGTCATCCAAACCGCCCAGGGCGCGCCGGTGCCCAACAACCAGGACAGCATGACCAGCGGCGTGCGCGGCCCGATGATGATGCAGGACATGTGGTACCAGGAAAAAATGGCGCACTTCAACCGCGAGGTGATCCCGGAGCGGCGCATGCACGCCAAGGGCTCCGGCGCTTTGGGCGTGTTCACCGTCACGCATGACATCACCAAATACTCCAAGGCCGCGATCTTCAGCGAAATCGGCAAGAAAACCAACATGATGGCGCGCTTCTCCACCGTGGCGGGTGAGCGCGGCGCGGCCGACGCCGAGCGGGACATCCGCGGGTTTGCGCTCAAGTTCTACACCGAGGAAGGCAACTGGGACATGGTGGGCAACAACACGCCGGTGTTCTTCTTCCGGGATCCGCTCAAGTTCCCGGACCTGAACCACGCCATCAAGCGCGACCCGCGCACCAACATGCGCAGCCCCAACACCAACTGGGACTTCTGGTCCAGCCTGCCCGAGGCGCTGCTTCAAGTGACCATCATCATGGGCGACCGGGGCATCCCGTCTTCCTACCGGCACATGCACGGCTTTTCCAGCCACGCCTACAGCCTGATCAACGCAAAGAACGAGCGCGTGTGGGTCAAGTTCCACTTCCGCAGCCAGCAGGGCATCAGAAACCTGACCGACCAGGAAGCGGAAAAGGTGATCGCAAAAGACCGCGAAAGCCACCAGCGCGACCTGTACGAAGCCATTGAAAAGGGCAAGTTCCCCAAATGGAAAATGTACATCCAGGTGATGACCGAGGAACAGGCCGACAACATGGTCAACAACCCGTTTGACCTGACGAAAATGTGGCACAAGAAGGACTATCC
>JAGVSV010000200.1 GCA_019137115.1 Bacillota bacterium | reverse complement strand
CGCACCAAGTCAGGCTGGGTGCGGATCAGATTGATGTCAATCATGGGGCGACCTCCTTCGTAGGATGTATGGACACGTGCTTACCCTGATAACATAGGCCACGCGCGCGAAAAACGCAAGGCGTCAGCGATGAAGCGCGGCCTGATAGGCCAGGTTTAGCTTCTCAATGTCCCTGGTGACCAGCAGCGCCACGTTCAGCCCGTCCCGGCGCAGCACCGCGCGCTGAAGCACCGCGTACTGCTCGGGCAGATAATCCCGCATCTCCTGTCTGCGGTAGGACAAGAAGTCATTTAGCCTGGCTTCGATGGTCTTGGCGCTGTCGTCGTCCTTGGCGGCAAAGACCATCACGGCGTCCGCCAGCAGCGCGTCCCGCGCGGTGGCGGCACAGGCGCTTGTGTACGTGTCCGGGGCAATGCCCACGTAATCCTGTACGTCTTCCGGCGGCAGTTTCTGCATGTCCGGCAGCACGCCAGCGTTTTCCACGGCTTCATACAGCACCGCCGCGTCTTCGGGCACGACCGAAGCCGCCGACCGGCAGCCGGACAGCACCACGAGCGCCACCAGCAGCGCGGCCACGGCCATCGGTTTACGGCGACCATTCATTGTGCAAATACCTTTCGTGCGCGTGCTCCCGAAGCGCGTCAATCCATACCATCAAACCCGCGTTGCTTAAGTGCAGCTGGCTGTCGCTGCTGTATGCATCGGCGAGGTACCCCTGCGCGTCCTTGAGCGGCGTGGCGATATCGGCAAACGCGACGCCCTTGTCCCGGCACAGGGCGGCCAGCTGTTCATTGAAGGCATCCCACAGCGCCTGATAGTCCGTCTTTGTGCTGAACGACGGGCGAACCGGCGGCAGCGCCTGCACCACCAGATCGGTGTCCGGCGAAACCTGCCCCACCCGGTCGATCAACGTCGCATACCAGGAAAGCGCGTCCTCCGCCCGCGCCGGGGCGTAATCATTGGCGCCCAGCAGCACGAACAGCCGCACGGGTTGCAGCCGCTCCACCGCCTGCAGCAGGGATTGGTCAGCGCCGCGGTAGGTCAGGCTCACCCGGCCCTTCTGCGGGCGCAACAGGCTGGCCGCGTACAGGGAATAGTTCAGCGCCGACTGGAACCGGGCGTCCGATAGGAATGTGGGGTCGCTTTCCCGGCGGTACGCCGCGTACTGCCGCAGCTGGTTGGTCAGCGAGTCCCCCGCGAAAACCGCGCCGGTGAAGTAGCCGTCCAGCGCGCCCAGTTTGATCTCCTCCGGCGAATATTCCGGCCGTGTGTGCACGACAAAGTCGCGCGCATCGCCGGCCAGCGCGGGGGAAGCGGCAACCACCAGCAACACAAACGCGCCGACCAGCGCCGCGCAAAGCGATGCCAGCGATCGCCCGCTCCCCAAAAACCTACGCATGCACCGCATTATAGCGATGCGTGCTTGCCCCCGCAACCCGCATTGCCCCCTGTTACCGCGCGTGGTATGATCGGCTCATCATAAAAACTGGGGGTACAGCCATGAACATTGGTCTGATCGGCGCGGAGAACTCCCACGCCCGGCATTTCCTGAATACCATCAACAGGGAGAAGCGGTATCCAAAGCATACGATCACACACCTCTACGCGGGCGACGCGCCCGAAACCGGCAAGGAGCTGGCGCGGGAGTTTGGCATCGCGCTGGTCAATGACGAGGACCAGGTCATCCAGGCGTGTGACGCCGTGGTGGTCACCTACCGCAAGGGGTCGTTGCACGCGGCGCCGGTGCTGCGCGCGCTCAAGGCGGGCAAGGCAGTGTTCAATGACAAGCCGTTTTCCACCGACCCCAAAAAGGCCAAAGAGATCGTCGACTACGCGCGCGAACACAACGCACTGCTCTGCGGCGGCAGCAACCTGAAGGGCGTGCCCGGCGTGGTGGCGCTCAAGGACAAGGTCAAAAAAGGAAGCACCCTGGTCATTGCCTTTGCGGCCGACCCGGAGAGCGAATATGACGGCTACTGGTTCTACGGCATCCACGCGGCCGAGCTGTGCCTGACGCTGTGCGGCACGGAATACCGCGATGTGGCGTCCTTCCGCACCGGCAACACCGTGGTGTCCACCGTGCGGTTTGACGAGTCCACCTGCGTGCTGGTCACCGACCCAGCGATGAAAAAACTGCACATCGCCCTGCGCGCGGGCGAGGAATGTATAGCGCAGGACATCGCCATGACCTATGAAAGCGTGGGCCCGGCGGAGCTGACCAACATGCTGGATACCGGCACGTTGCCGCGAGAGGTGGGCTTCTATGAAGCCGGCACGCGGCTGTTAAGCGACATCATCTGCTCGGCAGGTTTGTAAAACTATCCGGCCAGCTGGCCGTCCCTGACCGCGTGGCGGCCCATCGCGAACACATGCCGCACGTCCCAGTCCGGCGTAAGGCATACGATGTCGGCGTCCATGCCCACGGCAAGCGTGCCCTTTTTCGCCTCCAGCCCCAGCACGCGGCTGGGGTGCAGGGTCATCATGCGCACGGCGTCCTCAATGGGCACGTGCGCTTCTTCGACCATCGTGCGCACGCAGCGCACCGAGGAAGCCACCGAGCCCGCGAACACCGAAAAGTCCGGCAGATAGGCCACGCCACCCTCCACAATGGCCCTCTGTCCGGAGGTCAGGCTGCCCAGCATGATTTCGCTGCCGTCCGCCAGACCCATGCCGCGCGTGCCGTCAGTAACCAGGCAGATATGATCCCACGGCTTGCAGCGCACGATCAGCTGCAGCAGCTCCGGCGGGAGGTGCTTGCCGTCGGCAATGATTTCCACATGCAGGTCATTCAGCAGATAGGCGCTTTCCACCACGCCCAGCACGCGCATCGCGCGCACCCGGTGCAGCGTGGACATGCCGCTGTACAGGTGCGTGACCAGCGTGTAGCCGTGCTTGACCGCCGCCTGCACCTCCTGATAGTTCGCGTCCGAATGGCCGATCGATGCCACAATTCCTCGCTCTTTGAGCGCGTCGCCCAGCGTCAGCGCGCCGGGCAGTTCCGGCGCCGCGGTAACGCGGGCCACATCCCCGGCATTGGCCGCCACCCATTGAATCGCTTCGTCATCCGGCGTCAGGATATAGCGCGGGTCCTGCGCGCCGGCCTGTTTGGGGCTGATCCAGGGACCCTCCACATGCAGGCCGGGCAAATAAGGCAGCACCGCGTCCGCGGCCTGCGCGGCCTTGAGCGCCGCGATGATCAGGTCCAGCTCCTCCGGCGGGCAGCACACGGTGGTGGGCAACATGGTGGTGGTGCCCCTGAGCATATGCGCCTGCGCCGCGCCGATGAAGGCTTCCGCCGTGGCGTCGGAAAAGTCATGCCCCCCGCCGCCGTGCACGTGCAGGTCAATAAACCCCGGCACGCACAGCATCCCTGCCGCGTCCACCACCTGCCCCGGATCTTTCGGCGCGTGCGCCGCGATGTCGGTGATGATTCCGCCTTCCATGGTGACATACAGGCCGTCCTTCAGACCCGTCGGCGTCAGCACGCGCGCGCCTTTGATTGTGGTTTTCATGATCACGCCTCCCACAGCGATGCCGCGTCCTGATCGATATACAGCACCGCGTCCGGATGCGACCTGAGCGCCGTGGCCGGCAGCGCGCTGGAGGGCGGCTGGGTGAGCATCTCGCGCACCGCCCACGCTTTGTTCTTGCCCGGCACCGTGCAGATCATCTGTTTGGCCCTCACCAGCGCCGGGATTGTCATGGTCAGCGCGTGTGTGGGCACCTGCGCCAACGTCTCAAAGCACCCGTCATGCACCTGCTGGTTGCGGCACACGTCATCCAGTTCCACCACCTTGACGGTATAGGGATCGTCAAAGTCCGCCACATCCGGGTCATTAAACGCGATGTGCCCGTTTTCCCCGATGCCCAGGAAGCACAGATCTACCGGGTACTGTTCCAGCGCTTTCGCGTACACGTTGGCGTCCTCCGGCTTGTTGCCCATGCGGAACACTTCCTTAAGCGGCAGTTTGCTGAACAGCCTTTCATCCAGGAATGTGGTAAACTGTTGCGGTGCATCCATGGGCAGATCCACGTAGTTGTCCATGTGGAAGGCGCGCACGCGTTCCCAGGCGATGCCGGGCTCCTGAAGCAATGTGTCGATCATCTCGTTTTGTGAGGGCGCTGCGGCAAACACCACGCTGATGAATTCCTTCTCCTTGAGCAGCGTCTTCAGCCTGGCCGCGCCATCTTTGGCGGCCGCGCGCCCCATGTCAAGGCGCGTGGGAAACACGCGCACGGTCATCCTGTCCACGATAAATTCCCGCATTTGTATCCTCCTGATTCGTTTTGACCAGTATACCAATCCACACGGTATTCGGCAACGCGGCAGGAAAAACCGGCAGTCCCGCCGAACCAGAGCAAAGCCACAACAAAGGAAACGGACGGACAAGCAAGTGACCAAATGGACCAGCAATGCCTTGAAAACCTTAAAGGAGCGCCCCGAGCTGTACCTGTTCATGGCGCTGATCGCCGTGCATGCGATGGGCAACGGCTTCAGCGACGCGGTGTACGGCAACTACTACAAGGAAGTGTACAACGTCACCGCCCAGCAGCGCGCGTTCATTGAGTTCCCGCGCGAGCTGCCCGGCGTGCTGTGCTCGGTGGTGATCGCGGCGCTGGCCATGCTGGGCGACTTCCGGTTGAGCATCATCGCCCAGTTGCTGGCCCTGGCGGGGCTGACGGTGCTGGGCTTGTTTACGCCGTCGTTTTCCATGATGCTGTTGTTTTTGTTCATCAACTCGCTGGGCATGCATCTGTTCATGCCGCTGCAGGATTCCATCGGCATGTCGCTGGCGGAGCCGGAAAAGCTGGGCCGCCGCGTGGCGCAGTACGCCAGCATCCGCACCGCATGCGCGTTTATCTCCGGCATCATCATCTTTATCGCGTTCCGCACCGGCGTGTTCACTTTCCAGAGCAACATCCGCCCGGTGTTCCTGGTGGGCGCCGGGTTCTTTCTGCTGGCGCTGATCCTGGCAATCCGGCTGCTGAAGGTTGCTGGCAACGTGCCGCGCCAGCCCCCTGGCCGCGCTCTCCGGCGTGCAGAAGCAGCTGGCGTACGTGTACGGCTCCTGGGTGATCATTGAGCTGCTGCTCAAGGGCACCGACACCATGTCCATGCTGACCATCATCGCCAGCTTCGTGGGCATTTTGTTCTACCGCCAGCTCGGCCGCTGGATGGACCGCTTCGGCGTCAAAAAGCTGATGACCCTAAGCGCGCTGATGTTCATCGGCATCTACGTGATCTACGGCTTTGTGGTGTGGGCGGTGGTCGACCACCTGATCCCCGGCGACAGCTGGAAGGTCATGCTGGTGTACCTGATGTTCATCCTGGACCGCATGTCGATGCAGACGGTCATCGTCAAGTCGGTTTACCTGCAGTCGATCGCCTTGACGCCCACCGACGTCACCCCTGCGCTGTCGGCGGGCATCAGCCTGGACCATGTGGTGTCCATCATCGCCGCGCAGGTGTGCGGCT
>JAGVSV010000214.1 GCA_019137115.1 Bacillota bacterium | reverse complement strand
ACTCCACGCCGCCTTTTTGCAGCACAAAGCCAAAGCCCGGCACGCGCTGGGGCAGCAGCGTCACGCCCGGTTTGCCCTTTTCCTGAAGCTGGCGGTTGACCTCGTCGACCATGCCCTGGTCAACCACGTGCTGGCTTTGCTCGCCAACCATCACGCCCTCGCCGCCCTGGGCGGCGCCCAGCAAGCGCTCCAGAAAGAAGGCGCGCGCCCGCTCCGGCGGGAGCTGGTGCAGCTGATGAAGGGCGGCGGTAAACGCCTCGTCCATCACCTGGCGCTTCTGGTTAAGCAGCGCCTTGCGGTCATCCAGCTCGCCCATGCGCTCCATGCGCGTTTCCATGTCCTTGGCGTCGCGCGCAATGCGCAACTCGGTGTCCGCGCGCTGCGCGGCGGCTTTGGCGTCGGCATTGGCGGAAATTTCCACCGCGCGCTCCCGGGCCTGCGCCAGCGTCTGCGCCGCCGCCTCGCGGGCGTCGGCCGCGATTTTTTCAAGCAGGGGTGTCGCCTCCATGGCTTAGCCCATCACGGAGTTGACGATCAGGAACGACACCAGCAGGGCGAACACGGCGTAAGTTTCCACCATGACCGTCATGGTGATCGCGCGGCCGGACATGTCCGGGCGCTGGCCGGTCAACAGCATGCCGGACGCGGCGACCTGCGCCTGCTTGACGGCCGAATACCAGCCAATCACGCCCACCGGCAGGCAGCCCACCACCAGCAACAGGCCCTGGGTGACCGAAACGTCCACCATCTGTCCTGCGAGCACACCGGTGTTGATCAGAACGATGACGCCGACCAGAAAGCCGTAGATGCCCTGCGTGGCGGGCAGCAGCTGCAGGATCAGCAGCTTGCCGGCGACCTCGGGGTTCTCCGTGGCAACGCCTGCCGCAGTCTGTCCGGCCAGGCCCACGCCCTTGCTGGAGCCGATGCCCGAGAGGATGACCGCCAGCGCCGCGCCCACCAGGGCAAGGATCTGGCCCCACTGTAGTCCGATGAGTTCCATTGCGAAAAATCTCCTTCCAAGGTGCCTTTTATATGCGGCATCTATTGCGCTTTCGCGCTCTGGATGCTGACATAGCGGGTTTTCATGTCCAGCGGCCGGAACGGCTTGCCGCCGTCCTCAAAGAACTTGCCGAAGAACTCGATATATTGCAGCCGGCTGGCGTGCACATAGGCGCCCAGCGCGTTGATGCCCAGGTTGAACAGGTGGCTGAACACGAACAGCACGACGGCCACCGCCTTGGCAAATATGCCGCCCGCCCACACCATGCCGATCAGCTGGTTGAACACCATGCCGATCACGCCGGTGGCCAGGCCCATGCCAAACAAGCGCATGTAGCTGAGGATGTCGCTGACCCAGCTGCTGATCCCGTACAGCGCGCCCAGGCCGCCAAAGATGCGCTTGATGGGGTTGCGCTCGCCGCGCTTGGTCAGCAGCAGGATGAGGCCCGCGCCCACCAGCGCCAGGATTTGCCCGATGCGCTGCGTGTCGGGCAAAAGCATCAGCCCCAAGCCCACCAGCAGCAGCGCCCAGCCCACCTGATCGCCCAGCACCGCCAGCGGGTCGCCGCGCTTGATGTTCATGTACGCGGCCATGCCCAGCCCCGCAAACAGGTGCAGCACGCCTACGCCCATGCACAGCACCATGACCTCCAGCGGCCGGTTGACCGGGTCAAACGGGAACCAGCTGGTGATCTGCGGCACCGGGTTAAAGCCAAACACCGTGTTAAACGCGATGCCCCAGATGATGGTGGCCAGGCCGCCGTACATCAGCAGGCGCAGCATGCGGGAATAGTCCATTTTGATTTTCTTGACTTTGATATAGATGGGGATAGCGATGGCCATCAGCAGGCCGTACCCGGCATCCGACAGCATCATGCCAAACAGGGTAGCATAAAACGGCGCCATCAGCGCGGTGGGGTCGACGCTGCGGTAATCGGGCAGGGAGAAGCCCTCCACCACCGGCTCAAAGGAGCCGACGAACGGGCCGTTCTGCAGCTGCACCGACGGGTTTTCGTCTTCCTGCGGCTCCTGAAGCGCCACCATAGCGCTGGGCGACAGATTGAGCAGCTGCTGCCGGACGGCGGCGCCGGCGCGCTTGGGCACCCAGCCGCGCAGCAAAAACGCCTGGTCGGTTTCGGCGGAGCGCTGCATGGCGACGGCCTGCTTCTGCTCCAGCTCGAACAGGTCGTGCAGCACCTTCATGTCGCGGATGGCCTGGGCCAGCGTGGCGGTTTCCTCGTCCAGCGCGCCGCGCTCCGCCTCCACCTGGGCCAGGCGCGCTTCATGCGCCGCGATGGCCTGGGCGGGCGTGCGGTCTTCAATATCAGCCGGCGTTTCACGCGTGAAATCATGCGCGGAAAGCGCCTGCCGGACGGCTTCGACGTCCGATTTGTGCGCGGCCACGTGCACCAGCGCCCGGTCGCGGTCCTGCCCGACCTGGGTGATGGTGACCGGCTGCCCGTGCAGCGCGTCCAGCACGCTGGGCAGGTTACGCGCGGGCAGCGCGCCCAGAAACTGGTCGGTGGTTTTCAGGCTGGTCAAATCCCGCATGCTGACCTCCAGGCCGCGCCAGGGTTCCAGCGCGTCTTTGGCGGCGCGCACGCGCACCTCGTCGGCCAGCAGCTCGCCGCGACGGCGCTCGATGGCTTCCAGCCTGCGGATCAAGCCCAGCACGTCCTGCGAACGCGCCAGCACATCCTGCGCGCGTTCGTGATCGATCTCGGGGAATGTGCCAAAGATGGGCTTGGGGTCGGTGTCGTATTTGGCCAGCTTCTGCAGCGCCCAGCGGATGTCGGTGAGGTGTTGGGCGTGGTGGGCGGGGGCGGCCTGCGCCGCGTATTCCTGCACCTCATCGGGCGCCTCGGTGACCTCCACACAGCCCATGGCCTGCAGGGCGGACAGCAGCTTTTTGCGGTCGGACTTGAGCGCCAGCAGCGTCAGCCGCTGCATTTCAACGATCGCCATCGCCCAGAATCCTTTCAACGATATAGCCTGCGGCCTGATCCATATGCGCCCGCGCCTGCTCAATGGCTTTGGCGTGCGCGCCGGCGTTGGCCTGGAGGGCCTGGGCCACCTTGTCTTCCAGCCGCTTTTTGTGCTGGTCCATCTGCTCGCGGTAAAAGGCGCGCACGCTTTGATCCGCATCGCGCAGCGCGTGGGCGCTGGCTTCCTCGCTGGCCTTGATCATTTCGCGCGCCTCGCGCTGCGCGTCCAGGCGCACCTGCTCGGCGGCCTGCTCGGCCATGCGGATCTGTTCGAGTAGCTTGACTGCCATGTATCCCTCCACGTTCCCCAACCATCAGCATCCGGGAGCGCATGAAAATTCGGCTGATTATACCATCCTCTTCCTGAACAGGCAACCGCTTTGGTTGACACGCTTTCCATATTGATGCGATAATTGGTCAACCCGGAATGACCCGGTTCACACTTTGGACAGCGTACGGAGAGCTCCATGTTTGGACATAGACCTGATGGAAAACTGGTGCGCGGCGTGGATCCCATCATCGCGCTGACCCCTTACCTGATGCCCATGCGCTGCGACGCGCAGGTGATGCTCAGCTACCGTGTGGAGTATGAGCGCCTGGCCCGCTACATCGTTAAAAAAGGCGGCGAGGGCGTCAAAATCACGTTCATGGACCTGATGATCGCAGCCTATGTGCGCGCAGTGTCCCAGATGCCGGAAATCAACCGCTTTATCGTCAACAAGCGCTTCTACGCACGCAATGAGCTGACGTGCTCCTTTGTGGTGCTGCAGAACACGCGCAACGGCTCGGTGGCGGAAAACACCACCAAATGCAAGTTTGACCCGCACGACACCATCTATGACGTGGCGGCGCGCGTGGCCAAAGCCATCCAGGACAGCCGCAAGGAGGACGCCGACAACAGCTCGATAAAGGTGGCAAAGCTGCTGCTGAACCCCGTTCTGGCCACGGTGATCGCGGGGCTGGCCCGCATCCTGGACCGGTATGGGCTAATGCCCCGGTACCTGATTGACGCCAGCCCCTTCCATACCGGCCTGTTTGTGACCAACATGGCGTCCATCGGCATGCCCGCGGTCAACCACCACATCTACAACTTTGGCACCACCAGCCAGTTTGTGTCCATTGGCAACGTACAGCGCACGACGGAGCTTACCCCCGACGGCAAGCCGTATGTCAAGCGCTGGCTGCCCCTCGGCGTGGTGGCGGACGAGCGCGTCACCGCCGGGATGGTGTACAGCAAGATGATCACCGAAATGATCCGCTACCTGACCAACCCCGAGCTGCTGGAAAAGCCGCCGGAGCAGGTGTTCTGGGACGAGGGCAACAAATACAGCGAGCCCAAGGTGCCGCTCAAGCGCCGTCGCCGCCGCAGCAGCGCAGCGCTGCGCCTGGTGTTCCGCAGACGGCGCAACCGGGCGGCGTGAGAACGGCCGTCATTTGATGAAGCAACCGCGTCCATCCGGGCGCGGTTCGTTCATTTCGGAGCAAAGGCGACCAATCGCAGGTATATGACTGGGTGAAGGATGCGCTGGACGGCTGTCATACGGTCGCGCCACATGGCATCGTCATCGTCGAAAGCTGCTATTGGATGATCATTGAACTCCGGCCATTCTATGACGCCACGGTGTTTGTCGACCCCGATCCAGACATCTGCCTGATACGCGGCCTTGCCCGCGATGGCGAATTGGCTCGGGAATCCTGGCTAAACTGGATCAACGGCGAAGAAAAATACTTCGCGGAGCAGAGCCCGCGAAGCATCTCAACATACATCTACCAGACGAAATGCGCTTTAGGCGCCTGGCAAATCATCCGCCGTGGCATACGGCGACTCGGCGGCGAAGGCTTTGACCGCGGCGGCGGCGCGCGGGATCAGGGACAGCGTGCCGGGGCCGCCCACGCAGCCGCCGGGGCAGGCCATGCCCTCCAGCAGGTGGCCGTTGGCGCGGCCGGCCTTAGCCAGCGCCAGCATTTTTTTGCATTCAAACAGGGTGTCGGCTTTCATCACGGGCACGTCCCGGTCAGGCGCGCGCTTCTTGATGCACTCGATGACCGCGTCGGCCACGCCGCCGGCCACCGCGTAGCCGCGTCCGCCTTTGGACGCCATGGTGACCGTGGGCGCTTCGGGCAGCTCGCTTAACTCAATTTCCTTTGCGCCAGGAACTCGTCCGCTTCGTGCATGGAGCCAAAGTCCGCGCCCCAGCCCACCTCCACCACGCGCGCCATGCCCAGCATCTTTAACCCCGATATGATCTTGCCCGGCGTGGCCAGCGGGCCGAACTGCCCGACGAACGAGGGCGCGATGATCGCGTACACGGTGCGCCCGGTGCGGATGGCGGTGATCAGCTGGAAAATCTCGGACTTGTCGGCGATGGCGGCAAACGGGCAGCTGACGATGCACAGCCCGCAGGCCACGCACTTGTCCTGGTCAATTTCGGCGCGGCCCAGCGCGTCGCTGAAGATGGCGTCCGCGCCGCAGGCTTCGGCGCACGGGCGACCAAAGCGCTCGATGGCGTGATAGGGGCAGGCCTGCACGCACCGGCCGCACTTGATGCAGGTGTCCTGGTCAATGACCGCGGCGTGTTTGCCGATGGACACCGCCTTGACCGGGCACACCGCAGTACACGGGTGCGCCAGGCACTTGCGGCAGTTGTCGCTGACCTTGATGGTGTCCGTGGGGCATGCCTCGCACGCGAACGGGATCACATTGACCAGCGGCTTGTCCAGGTGCTTGTTGGGCGTGGCGCTCTCGGCCATGCCCTGGGTGAGGCTCAGGTGCGTGTCGGTGGGGCGCATGGGCAGGCCCATGGCCAGACGCAGGCGCTCTCGGATGATGGCACGCTCCTTGAACACGCTGTCGCGGTACTGCGCCACCTCGCCGGGAATGATGCGGTAGGAGCTTTCATAGAAGTAATTGAAATCGCTCTGCGTCAGGTCGCGCTCATAGGCGTAGCGCGCCACCTCGGTGAATACCTGGCGGCGGATCTTGGTGATCGGCGTAAAAATCCCGCGCATGTGCTTGCCCCCCGCCCGTTATTCGCCGGCCTTCCGGTGCCCGGAACAGTGCTGCATGATGGCGGCCATCACCGCGTCGCTCTCGGCGCGCTCAACCAGCGCGCCATTGACCGTAACGAAGGGCCCCTGGCTGCCGTTCTTGCACAAATCCATGCACTTGATCGGCCGCACCTCGACCTCGCAGCAGGGCTCCATGTCCTTGCGGATTTCGCTGAGCGACGCAACGGCGTCCATGATGTTCATCGCGCCCATCATGGTGCAGTGCGTGCCCGCGCATACCTCGACGATGATCTTGTCCATATTTCCTCCGCAGGGCGTATACAAAGCCCCGCCATGCGGCAATTCTACCACACGGCGGGGCAAAGTGCGAGAGCTTACGCGGCCCGCGCCAGGTCCCTCCCCTCCCAGAAGCGCTGGAGGGGCTTGTAGGAAACCGCGGCGATCGCCATGGCGATCAGCGTTTCGGGCAGCATGTAGGAGCCGTTGTACAGCAACGAGTACATCCACGGCGTGTAGCCGTCGGAGTTGAGCCACAGCACCTGCCAGATCAGGGCGCCGGACACCACGTGGCACAAATAGCGCAGCGCGAAGGTGACCCCGATGCCCACCAAAATGCCAGGCAGGCCCTTGCTGACGCGGCTGCCGATGGCGTAGCTTAAGCCGATCACGCCAAACGCCAGCACATAGTCCAGCAGAATGATCCACACGGCGGTCATGAAATCCGGGGCGTACATCACGTTGTTGAGCCCCAGCACAATCTGGGTGAGGGAGTAGACCAAGGCGCTGAACAGGCCCCAGCGGGTCTTGTGCCGCCAGGCGATCAGCACCATGGGCAGCATGCTGCCGAAGGTGACGCTGCCGCCCATCAGCCACGGGGAATTGAGCGTCATGAACGGCAGGGACAGTACGATGCCCGCGCTGAGCAAAATCGCGCTTTCGGTGATGCGCAGGGTGTTGCGGTCGGTCATGGGAATCCTCCTTTTTTATTGGCCGGGAAGGAAAAACCGCCTTGCCCGGAAGCAAGACGGTTACTGGCTTTTTGCTTCCCTACGCCGGCATTATCCGGATCAGGTCAAAGGGTCCCGGGAAATATCCCGATCTCAGCCGGCTTGCGCCAGCACCCCTGACGCGGTTTTCGCGTCAGGATCAGTGTAGGGGCTGGCGGGTCTTCTGTCAATCCCCTATGCGCGGTGGCGCGATGTCCTGTATGATGGATGCAAAGGAGGTGTTTATGGTGGATTTTATGGGGAAAACCGCCATCGTGACCGGCGGCGCGCAGGGCATCGGCCGCGCGGTGGCTGACGCGTTCAAGCAGGCAGGTGCGAGGGTCGCGGTGATCGACCGGAAACCGTCGGACACGGCATACGATTATTACCATGAGGGCGACCTGAGCGACCCCAAGGTCATCGAGGCGTTCGTGAGTGAAACGATGGCGCGGCTCGGGCGGGTGGACGTGCTGGTCAACAACGCGATGACTTCCCGGGGCGGGCTGTCAGGCTGCTCCTACGTGGATTTTGTGTGGACGCTCAAGGTGGGCGCGGCCGCGCCCTTCTGGCTGGCCAAGTGCCTGGACGCGCACTGGGCAAAGGGCGCCGCGATGGTCAACATATCGTCCACGCGGGCATTTCAGTCTCAGCGAAACACCGAAAGCTACGCCGCCGCCAAGGGCGCCATCACGGCGCTGACCCACGCGATGGCCATGACGCTGGCCGGGCGTGTGCGCGTCAACGCGGTGGCGCCGGGGTGGATTGACACCGGCGGGAACACGTATACCGGCCCCGACGCTGACCAGCACGCGGTGGGCCGGGTGGGCGTGCCCGATGACATCGCGCAGGCGGTGCTGTACCTGTGCTCGGACAAAAGCGGCTTTGTCACCGGGCAGACGCTGGTGGTGGACGGTGGCATGAGCGCAAAGATGGTCTACCACGGCGACGAAGGCTGGTCGCTTTCGCCGTAAGCCATTTGTAAAATTCCCGCAGCCCTGTTTATACAAGGCGTGGCAACGCTTTATGCAGGCTGTGCATGATTGACAGGAACGCCTGTTTTGCCTATGATGGATGCGTTAAACGCGATGGGAATGACGCGCCTGAGCGCACGCCCGGAACGCGAAAGGAGCACATATGTACAAAAAACTGCAACGACTGCTTGCGCTGGCCGGCGCGCTGATGATGATGCTGGCCGTGCTGCCCGCAGGGGCGACGGACACCCCGGTGCACGTGCACGCCTATACGGCCTGGGCCATCGTAACGCCGCCCGGCTGTCTGACCGAAGGACTGGAGCAGCGCTTCTGCACCGCGCCCGGCTGCCCGAGCGACACCCAGAAGGAAACCCGCACCATCCTGCCCACCGGACACAACTGGGGCAGCTGGAACCCCACCAAGATGCCCACCTGCACCGAGGACGGCGTGGAACAGCGCGTGTGCATGAACGGCTGCGGCATCGCGCCGCAGACCCAGGCGCTGCCCAAACTGGGGCACAACTGGAGCGCCTGGCAGGTGACCAAGCCGGCGACGTGCCTGGCGGAAGGCTCCGAGAAGAGCATCTGCCTGAACGGCTGCGGCATTGCGCCGCAGACCCAGCCCATCCCCAAACTGACGCACCAGTGGAGCGCGTGGACAAGCACAAAAGCGCCCACCTGCACCGAGAAGGGGATCGAGTCCCGCACGTGCCCGCTGTGCAACTCCAAGGAGAATAGGGATGTCGCCGCGCTGACCCACAACTATGTGTGGACGGTGACGACCGCGCCAACCTGCTCTAAGGAAGGCAGCCGCAAGGGCGTGTGCTCCCGCGACGCGACGCACACCACCACGGAGACCATCGCCGCCCTGGGCAAGAACCAGACAGAGGGGCACACCTTTGGCGCGTGGACAACGGTCTCGCCCGGCGACTGCCTGCATGACGGCAGCGAACAGCGCACCTGCTCTGCGTGTGGGCGGGTGGAAACCCGCAACACCGGCAAGGGCCCGCATAAGGTACGGCCCAACTGGTACGCGCTGCGCCAGCCCACATTGGAGCGCATCGGGCAAAAGGTTCGCTACTGCGATATCTGCGACAAAATCGTCGAGCGCCGGGATATGACCCGGGAAGGGTATATGTACGGCCTGATCGCCCGCAACTTCGGGCCCTATGTCAAGGATCTGCGCGAGGACATGGCGACCCTCAAGGACCGCTTCACCCCGCTTGTCTTCTCCCAGGAAGGCGAAACGGCGTATCCCATCGTCACGGATGACGGATACTATGTCGGTCAGGTGCGGCTGAATGTATTGAGCGATACGCTCGCCGTCACCTATCAGATGAACGACCCGGCCACCGTGGTCGACAAGACCACCGAAATGCTGTTCCTGTTCAAGGACATGCACGAGGCCACCATCGCGCAGCTGACGGGCATCGTGTCGCCCTACCGCTTTGGCGAGGTGATCCCGCTCAACGGCCAGACCAGCGGCGTGGTCGACGTGCGGCTGTCGGTCAACTATGACCGCAACCACACCGCCAACCGCCCGTTCCCGGACAATGGGACGTACCTGGACGGCGTGACCAACAACGGCGTCGTCCTGCAGGAGATGACCGTGGCGCTGACCCAGGCCGGCGCGCTGTAAAGCAACCCGAACAATGCAAACCGCCGCCCGCAACATCATGTGGGCGGCGGTTTTGTTTTGAGCGGTTCAGCCGTTGCCGATCGAGCAGCCCAGCACCTGGTGCAAAGCGGTGGGGTCGTTGGCGGTGATGTAGGCGGCGCCCTTTTCGATGGACAGGCGCACGTCGGCTTCATTGTCCGCGCAGTACATGTGCATGGGCAGGCCCTTGGCGGCGTAGAGCGGGAACGCCTCTGACTTCAGCACGTTCATCGCAATGCCGATATCGTCATAGTATTCATACGCGCCGTCAAAAAAATCGCGCATCTGGAAATCGGGGTATCCCATTGTGCGCACGCCGTGGCGCTGTTTCAGGTACCGGACGATCGGCGCGCTGAAGCAGTAGAAGAAGCAGCGGTCGGTGATGCCGTGCGCGTTGAGCATGGCCACCGTGATGTCCGCGCATTCCTCGGTGTAGTCCTTGATCTCCACGCCCAGCATGAAGTCCGGCGGCGCGGAAGCGGAAACCAATGCCAGCACTTCCTCCAGCGTGGGCACCTTTTCCCCTGCGAATTTCAGGTCAAACCTGCTGCCGGCGTCCAGCGCCCTGATGTCCGTCAGCGTCATGTCCTTCATGCGTTTGTCCACACCGCAGGTGCGGTACGCGGTGGCGTCGTGCATCAGCACGGGCACCTTGTCCCTGGACAGCCATACGTCAAACTCAAACGCGTCCAC
>JAGVSV010000261.1 GCA_019137115.1 Bacillota bacterium | reverse complement strand
TGCTGGTCTGGCGTTTCGTCACCTACTACGCGTCCATTATCGCGGGCTTTGCCGCGGTGCTGATCGACAGCGCCCGCGGCATGCGCGGTCGCAAGGGCGTCAAAGCGGCCATTCAGGCTGCGCACAAGAAACGGCTGGAAAGCGATCTGTCCCAGAACCAGGAATAGCGCTCAGTCGTCGCCCAGATCGAACGGCTCATCGGGCATTGCAATGCCCGCCCTGCGCATCACGCCGTTGCGGTTGCCCAAAAAGTATTTCAAGAACCGGATGCTCTCCAGGTTTTCATACGGTGTTTCAGTCAGTTCGCCATCCTCCACTGAGAGCAGTTGCGCGTCCGGAAACGCGCACAGCACGGGGGAGTGGGTGGCCATGATCACCTGGCAGTCCATGTGGATGGCCCGGTCGATCAGCGCCAGCAGCCCCAGCTGGTTGGCGTAGGACAGCGCGCCCTCCGGCTCGTCCAGCAGATACAGCCCGTTGGGCGCCAGGCGCGCGCCGAAGAAACTCAGGAATCCCTCGCCGTGCGAGGACTCCAGCAGGTCTAGGTTGTACTGGCCGTCCATGTCGTTCAGCGTGGACTGGTGCGGCAGGCTGGCCTGCCCTCTGGCATAGTCGCCGCGATCCTGGTAGATGTCGCTGATCTCCCTAAGCGCGTCCTCGGCTTCCTTGCGCATTTCGTGGCGCTCGTCCAGGTAGCGCACAAAATCCTCGGCGGTAAAATAAAAGCTGCGGCTGGGGCGCTTGTTGAACGTGTAGCGCATCTTGCGGGCAGCGTCCTTGAACAGCCGGTTTTTTTCGCGCCGGTTGCCGCTGGCGCCAATGGTATAGGCGTTGGCGCCCGCGGCGGCCAGCTCCATCAGCGTCGTTTTGCCGCTCCCATTCTCGCCCGACAGCACCGTCACCGGCTTTGTAAACGTAAGCCCGGCAAAGTGTTCCATCACCTGCGCCGAGAAGGGGTACCGCGTCGGGTTGACCGGCGGGCGCAGCGACATGTCGCGCAGGAAAATCATCCTTCACCCCGCAGTCGGTTCCGCTGGCGCGCATCCTCGATCTCCAGGTCGTTTTCACCCGCCCGGGATTCCAGGTGGTGGGTCAGCTCATGCTTCAATACCCGGTCAATCTCCCGGCGCAGCTGTCCTGCGTTGGTCAAGCCGTACACCCGGGCAAAGGAGCCGTAGTACAGCACGATGCCGCGCCCCATCACGCCATGCGCGCGGTACTCGCCCAGGATGTACACCCCCGGCGCATCGTCGCTGCGCTTGGCGTGCTCCACCACGCCGATGCCCAGGTTCAGCCCATCAAAGATTTCTATGGGCAGCAGCGCGCTTTGCTCCTCCAGCATCCGGGTGAAGGCATCCACGCTCACCCAGGGTTGTGTGTCATCGTTCCGCATACCGTTCTATTCCGTATGGCCGCGCCTTTTCCTGCACGAACAGGCGGCCGCCTTGAACTTGCCTGCCCGGAATGCTATGATGCAGGCATCAAAATGAGGAGGGCGATGCCCGTGCGTTTTCCCGAATACCAGGATTTGAACAGCCTTCATATCAACCGTTTGCCCGGACGTACGACGCTGGTGCCGTACCCGGACGAAGCGCGCGCGCTCACGTTCAGCCGCGCGGCTTCCCCCTATTTCCGTTTGCTCAACGGCACATGGGACTTTGAGCTGCTCGACAGCCCGCGCGAAATCCCGGAGGACGTGGGGGCGATGGATCCATCCGAGCAGATCACGGTGCCCGGCTGCTGGCAGATGCAGGGGTATGGCGTGCCGCAGTACACCAACGTCCGGTATCCGATCCCGTACGATCCGCCGTTTGTTCCCGATGACACCCCCGTGGGCGTGTACCGCACGCGCTTTGACCTGCCCGAATCGTTCTCCGGCCGCAGCACCCGGCTGCATTTTGCCGGGGTGGATTCCTGCTTCTATGTCTATGTAAACGGCCAGCTGGCGGGCTTTTCCAAGGTGCCGCACATGCCGGCGGAGTTTGACGTCACTGATCTGGTCACCGCCAAAAACAACCAGCTGCACGTGCTGGTGTTCCAGTGGTCGGACGGCACGTATCTGGAGGACCAGGACAAGTGGCGGCTGAACGGCATTTTCCGGGACGTGATGCTCTTAAGCTTCGGCAAAGCGCACATCGCCGATGTGCAGGCGGACGCCTCGTTGGACGACGCGTACACCACTGGAACACTGTCGGTGACCGCGCTGGTCAGCGGCTCCGCGCGCGTAACCTTCAAGGTGCTGGATGGGGAGGAAATCGTCGCGCAGGGGCATGCCAACGCCAGGGGTGGCAGCGCACGCTTTGAAGCCACCATCCCCAATGTGAAGGCCTGGACGGCGGAAACCCCGCACCTGTATTCGCTGTTGGTCTCCATGGACGGCCAGGTGGAATGCCAGCGCATTGGCTTCCGCAAGGTGGAGATCAAGGACGGCATCTTTCTGGTCAACGGCGTGGCGGTCAAGTTGAAAGGCGCAAACCGGCACGACACGCACACGCTGCTGGGCTCCTATACACCGATGGACAGCATGATCGAGGACGTGCTGGTGATGAAGCGCCACAATCTGAACACCGTGCGCACCAGCCATTACCCGCCCGACCCCCGATTTCTCGACCTGTGCGATGAATATGGTCTGTATGTGATGGACGAGGCCGATCTGGAGTGCCACGGCGTTGTGCATGTGGGCACGTATGACCTGATCGCCACCGATCCTGTCTGGGAAAAACAGTTTGTCGACCGCGGCGTGCGCATGGTGGAACGCGACCGCAACCATGCCTCGATCATCTCCTGGTCGCTGGGCAATGAAGCGGGCTACGGCGTAAACTTTGTCGCCATGGCGGACGCCATCCGCAAGCTGGATGCCACCCGCCCCATCCATTATGAGCGCGACCAGAAGGCTGAAACCGCGGATATGATCTCGCAGATGTATACCTCGGTGCCCAATGTGATCAAGTATGGCAAGGAGAAGGGCGGCAAACCCTTCTTCCTGTGCGAGTACGCCCACGCCATGGGGCAGGGCCCGGGCAACCTGGAGGATTACTGGCAGGCGATCTACAAGTATCCGCGCCTGATGGGCGGCTGCGTGTGGGAGCTGGTCGACCACGGCATCACCGCCTACACCAAGGACGGCGACCGCTTCTACGCCTATGGCGGCGACTTTGGCGAGTACCCGCACGACGGCAATTTCTGCGTGGACGCGCTGCTGTACCCCGATCGCAGCCCGCACACCGGCATGATCGAGTACCGCCACGTGCTGCGCCCGGTGCGCGCGGAAATGGCCGATGAAAAGGCCGGCCGCGTGACGCTGACCAACACCTACGGCTTCACAGATTTGAATACGCTCACCTTCACCTGGGATGTCAGCCACGCGGGCAAAGCGCTGGCAAGCGGTGAAAAGGCCGTTTCCTGCAAGCCCGGCAAAAAGGCAACCATCACCCTGCCGTTGGGCGATTACCCCGAGGACAGCGTGCTGAACCTGAAGTTCGCGCTCAAAAACCACGCCAACTGGGCGCCGCAGGGCTTTGCCGTCTGCGAGGAGCAGCTGCCCCTGAAGCTGGGGAAAGCGCAGGCCGTTCTGCCCAACATCACGCATGCCCTGCGGCTGGAACAGATGCCCGACGGCGCGGTCGTCACCTGCGGCAAGGCGCGCTATGTGTTCACCAAGGCAGCCAAAGGGCTTGAAAGCCTGACGATGGCGGATACGTCGGTGATCTCCTCGCCGGTGGAAATCAACCTCTGGCGCGCGCCGACGGACAATGACCGCGGCTTTGGCGCGCACATTTCGGACAAATGGGAATTGATGGGCTTGAACCGCCTGACCGGACGCCTGCAGCGCCTGGAAGCCAGGGCGGTCAAGGACGCCGTGGTGGTCACGGCGGAAAGCGTGTACGCGCCGCCGGTGTACCGCCCGGTGGTGCGCCTGACGCAGACCTGGACCATCCGGTCCGACGGCCGGGTGCTGCTCAACGCCAGATATGTCCCGCTGATGGAGCTGCCCACGTACCTGCCGCGGCTGGGGCTCAAGTTCCAGATGCCCTGCTCGTTTGATCGCCTGCGCTGGCACGGGCGCGGCCCGCATGAAAGCTACCCGGACAAGAAAACCGGCGCGCTGGTGGGCCTGTATGAGATGGCGGTTGCCGACACGCACGAGCCGTACGTCTACCCGCAGGAGAACGGCTCGCATGAGGACACGCGCTACATGGTGCTGACCAACCTGGAGGGCCAGGGGCTGGTGATCGCGGGCAATGACTTTGCCTTCAGCGCGCACCATTACACCCCTGAAGCGCTGACCAAAGCCACCCACACCTATGAGCTGGAGGAGGATGACCTGACCCAGGTATTGATCGACGGGCGCATGGGCCCGCTGGGCAGCAATTCCTGTGGGCCGGAACCGCTGGAGGAGCACAAGCTGTACTTAAAGGAGCCGGTGGACTTTGACTTTGTGCTGATGCCGGTGGACCTGCAGGCCGAGTGCCCGCTGGTGGCCGGGCCCAGGGCGCGCCAGGCGCTCAGGAAGGGGTAGTATGGCCATCACCATCTGCGCGCACCGCGGCGCTTCCGCCTACGCGCCGGAAAACACGCTGGAGGCGTTTGAACTGGCCGTGCAGCAGGGCGCGCACGGCGTGGAGCTGGACGTGCACCTGACGCGAGACAAGGAGATATTGGTCGCCCACGATGAGCGGATCGACCGGGTGTCCGACGGCATCGGCGCGATCTCCGACCTGACGCTGACCGAGATCAAGCGCCACCTGTTCAACCGCGAGCATCCCGAATACGAAGGCGCCCGCGCGCCCACGCTGCGCGAGGTGTATGAGTTGCTCAAGCCCACCGGTCTGTACGTGAACGTGGAATTGAAAAACAGCGTCAAGGCCTACCCCGGCCTGGAGGAAAAGTGCCTGGCGCTGGCGGCGGACATGGGCATGGAGGACAGGGTGGTGTACTCCTCCTTCCGGCACCAAAGCATGGTGCGCATGAAGGAACTGTCCAGCAAAGCCGTCTGTGGCTTGCTGTACGCCTGCGTGATGGTGCGCCCGTGGGAGTATGCGGCCGCGCTGCACATGGACGCGCTGCACCCGCTGTATACCGAACTGTCCTTTACCCCCGACGAGTGTCAGCAGGCGCACGAAAAGGGTGTTCAGGTCAATGTCTGGACGGTCAACGACGAGCGCAACATGCGCATGGTGATCGAAGCCGGCGCGGACATGATGATCACCAACTTCCCCGACCGGGCGGTTGACGCGCCGGCAGGCGATACGTTTTCAGGCGACCCGCATCAGCGCTTGATTGTGGCTTGGAACGTTGTGTGGCACACCGGGCAGTTGACGGTCATCGTACCGATCTTCTTGGGCAGCCGCAGCGACGTTTTGCAGTTGGGGCACGTGCGGTAGCGGTGCGTGCCGATGAACTTGATCCGGTTGTAGGTTTGCAGCACTTTCTTTTTGGCGCTGTCCCGGAACGCCACATACCGGGCGTTTTCCTGGGCGCGCTTTGCGGTCTGGCGGGAAAATACCCGGTACATGGCAAAGGCCAGCACCGCCAGCGACAGGTAAAACAGGAAGCTCGTCCGGAAAAAAAGATTGAGCACGATTAGCAAAAAATAGGCGCCGATCAGCCCTTTGTACATCGCATCGATGCCGTAGCGGCCCTGCATAAAGGCCGCCAAACGCATTCTCCAGTTGTTCATACGGGTACTCCTTCGTTCAAAACAAAAAATCAATACGGGCGGCAGCACATGCACAGGAAGCGGGCCGCGCACAGCCCCAGGCACAGCGTGTTCATGCTCATGTTCGGGAAGCCAAACGAGCGGCTGCGGGAGGCGTACGCCTGCCGGGAGTTGACAATTTGCTGCCGGATGCTCTGGTATTCGGGGTTGTTGGGGTCCATCGCGACCGCCTGCTCAATGTGCTGCATGGCGGTGACCACGTTGCCCACACCGTAGTTGGCAATGGCGCTTAAAAAATACCATTCCGCGGTGCGGCTGCCGATGTCGCTTAATGCGTACAGCGCTTCGGCATACCGCAGGCTGTTGATGTACTGGCGCACGGGGTTGAACGGATCGCCCTGCGGGCGCTGCTGCGTGCGGTACTGCTGCCCGGAAAACGGCCCAAAGGGATTAAAGTCGCCAAAGGGGTTCCACTGACCGTACGGGTTGTGCCGATAGGTGCCGGAGCCCTGCTGCTGCGGGCGGCTGTAATCGGTGTACCTGGCTTTCCCGCTTTTGATTTCCTCATACGCGACGTTGATCTCGCTCATTTTTTTCTGCGCGTTCTTGTCGCCCGGATTCAGGTCGGGGTGATACTTTTTGGCCAGCTTCCGGTAGGCCGAGGTGATCTCCTCCTGCGACGCGTTGCGGGAAACGCCCAGAACCTCGTAGGGATCTCTCATGATGCGGTTTTCCCCTTGCTGCTGGATTGATACCGGGTCCAGATGCCCGAGTACAGGATATTGTCCAGGATGTCTTTGAAGCGCACGATGGGCAGCTGCTCATACAGCGCCGTGCACAGCGCCATCTGGGATTGCAGCAGCGCGTGGTGCTGGTCGGACGGCACCGCCATCAGCGCGTTGTAACGCTCCTTTTTCAGGTCATCCGTCAGGTCGATCGCGGCGTCCATCAAATAGATGAACCGCCCCAGCGACCAGCCAAACGCGCGCAGCTGGTTGACCGCCTGCGCACCTTCCAGTGCGAACACGCTGCCCAGCGCGTCGCCAAAGGCGTTCGCCGGCAGGTCGGGGTTGGTTTCGCCGGACACCTCCATCTCGTGAAGCGTTTGCAGCGCGGCCTGGATGGCGTCGCCCTGCTCCGGGTAGCGCGCGGCGCTGGCTTGCGCCGCCTTTTTCATCGCGGCCGCGCGGATGGTACCGGTCAGCTTGTGCTCGTCCCGCACGTCGTCCATGGCCTGATAATATGCCAGCACCGCGCTGATGTCTGCCACATAGGCGGTATGCGGGGTGATCAGGCACTGCTGTTTTTTCAGCGGATGCGCGGGGCACACAAACGCGCCTCCGGTTAATGCCTCCTGATCAAGCGCGCTTAACAGCAGCACCAGAAACGTCATGTCATAGGTGAGCATCATGCGGCCCCACAGGCCGTGGCGGTTGCCCAGCGTGCGGCACAAGCCGCAGTACATGGCCCGGTACGTGGCTTTGTCCTCCTGGGACAGCGCGTCCACATTGGCGATTACATACCCGAACATGGCGTCCTTTCCTCTGCACGTGCTTCCGATTTCGCCCTGTTATCATAACACAGTTTGACGCCCCGGCATATGAGCCCTGCCTGTTTGCGGCATGGATATACCCGGTGCCTTATGGTATAATTTGGCACGGAAGGGGGAATGGACACCTCATGGATACCGACCCTATAGGCTTATGGCCGTTGCTTTTGCTTTTCCTCATCGTACTATACGGCTTGCTCAGCGCGGTGGACGCCGCCGCCCGCGCGGTGAACACTAACCGGCTGCGCAAGGAAATGTCACCGGAGGATCGCGACAGCCAGCGGCTGCTTCGCCTGGCTTCGGGGCTGGCGCAGACGCCCAGCAGCTTCAGGGTATGTCAGGTTTTCCTGGGTTCGCTTTCCTCCTGGCTGGCGGTCGACCTGTTCGCCCGACCGTTGGCCAGGGTACTGTTTTCCCTGGTTAGCCCGATGCTGGCGACGCGCCTGCAGGTGCTGCTGGCAGCGCTTATTGTGCTTCTCGTGTACATGGTCATCCTGCTGGTGTTCGCGTCCTCCATTCCGCGCAGGCTGGCGGCATTGAATCCGATCAAGACCGCCCGCCGCCTGTACCCGGTGTTCGCCGCTGCGGATTTCATCTTTAGGCCCATTAGCGCGCTGATGAACGCGCTGGCCGAAGGGTTGCTCAAGCTCATGGGGGTCAGCGCACGCGAGCCGCTGGAGCAGGTTACCGAGGACGAGATCCGTCTTCTGGTGGACGTTGGGGAAGAGAAGGGCGCCATTGAGGAAACCGAGCGCGAGATGATCGAAAACGTGTTCGAGTTCAACAACATGACGGCGGCCGAGTGCATGGTCCACCGCACCGACATCCACGCGATCTGGCTGAACGATTCGGTTCAGGAGATCACCGCCATGATCCGGGAAACCGGCATGTCCCGCTTCCCGGTGTATGAGGATGACCTGGACCACATTATTGGCACGGTCACCACGCGCGACTTCCTGCTCAACCAACAGCTGGACAATCCGCTGCCCTTGGCCAGCATCTTAAGGAAAGCAATCTACGTGCCGGACACCGTGCGCACCGACGTGCTGTTCCGCAACATGCAGGAGAACAAGTACCACATGGCCATCGTGGTGGACGAGTACGGCGGCACTGCGGGCCTGATCACGATGGAGGACCTGCTTGAGGAGATCGTCGGCAACATCTACGACGAATACGACCCTCAGGACCAGCAGCCCATCGTCAAGCTGGGCGAGAACCGCTGGCGCGTGGCCGGCACCACGGACATTGAGACCGTCAACGAGGAAACGGGGCTCAACCTGCCGGAGGAGGAATCCTACGACACGGTGGGCGGCATGTTGCTGAAATGGATGGACGCGGTGCCCGAGGACGGTACACAGCCGGACATCACCGAAAACGGAATCCATTTCCGCGTGACGGAGATACAGGACCGACGGATTGAATGGGTGGAGGTAACCCGGGTGAACGAGGATGCTTGATCTGATTGTCATAGGCGGCGGCGTGGCGGGCTGTTCCGCTGCCATCACCGCCCGCATGCGCAACCTGGAAACGCTGGTTATCTATGCCGGCGGCGGCGCGCTGGAAAAAACGCAGAAGATTTACAACTATCCGGGTGTCCCCGCAGTCAGCGGGCCGGAACTGCTCGAAAAACTGCGGGACCATGCCGAATCCCTGGGCGCGGATATGCTGCACGCGCTGGTGACCAAGGTGCTGCCGATGGGTCAGAGTTTTTCGGTGCTGGCCAACAACGAGGTCTATGAGGCCAAAGCCGTGATGCTCTGCTGCGGCACGGCGCGGGTTAACCCCCTGCCCGGTGAGGAGGAGTGGTTGGGCTCCGGCGTCAGCTATTGCGCCACGTGCGACGGCATGTTTTTCAAGGGCAAGCGCATGGCGGTGATCGGGGGCTCCGAGGACGCAGTGGAGGAAGCCGATTTCCTGGCCGACCTGGGCGAGGTGATCTACTTCCAGGAGCGCAAGCACGCCATCGACAAGCTGGCGCCGGCCATCCAGCGCGTGGACGAAAAGCCGGTATCCATCCGCCGCGGGGACGGGCACATGGTGGTGGTCACCGACAAGGGCGAGCACACCGTGGACGGCGTTTTCGTGCTGCGGCCCGCCGTTGCCTTGACCCAGCTGCTGCCCGAAGTGGCCACCGACAAGGGGCATCTGCTGGTGGATCAGGATCTGATGACCAACGTGCCCGGCGTTTTTGCCGCCGGTGACATGGTGGGCAACCCCTTGCAGGCTGCCAAGGCCGCGGGGGAAGGGACCATCGCCGCCATATCCGTCGCACAGTACCTGCGCAAGCTGGGCTGAGATGAGCATCCGCCTGCGCGCGCTGCTGCTGGTCGTTTGCATGTTGCTGACGCCATTTGCCTTTGTGTCCGCCGAAGCGGCGTACACCTGGGCCGAAGGGGAGATCACCTACCCCGAAGGGGAGGACTGGATCTACCGGTACACCTACCGGTACCCGGTGCTGTCCGGCGATGCCCCGGCAGCGCACGCCGTCAACGCATGGTTTGACGTGGCGTTCAGCGAGATGAACGACCTGATCCTGCCGATGTTCGCCTCCGAAGCTGACATGGCAGGCGGAGGAGCCAACGAGATCGACCATCTGTATGCCGTCACCTGCAACAGCGACGATTTTTTCAGCATCCTGCTCACCCAGACGCAGGACATGGGGGAAAGCCCCATGATGTCGCTGACCGGGCAGGTGTTCGCGATGTCCGGCGAGTACACCGGCGAAACGCTCACGCTGCGCGGCCTGTTGCGCGTGGGGGACAGCTCCCAGCAGATCGCCGAGGCCATTGTCCGGGATGTATGGACAAAGGTCAAAGACCTGCCCGGCGCACTGGAGCGGTGGGAGGATCCCGATCATTTCATGGATGACTTCGACCCGGAAACCCAGTTCTACGCCGACGAGAAGGAGAACGCGGTGTTCTTCCTGCAGCCCGGCGTGCTGGATGAAATGGAGCCGATGACGTACGCTTAGTCCGCGCAAGCGGTCGAAGCGCTGCTGAAAGAGCAGGAAAAGGAGATTGCGCCATGATGGATGCGCTGGTCAAAACCGGCCCCAAGCCCGGCTTTGAGATGATCCAAGTGCCCATTCCCGTGCCAAAGGAGGACGAGGTACTCATCCGCATCCTCAAAACCTCCATCTGCGGGACGGACGTGCACATCTACAACTGGGATCTGTGGAGCCAGAA
>JAGVSV010000010.1 GCA_019137115.1 Bacillota bacterium | reverse complement strand
CACAACGCTGCTGAAACTCGCCGGCGCCCTGTGCGCGGAGGATGCGGACACCCCGCAGGCGCGCGCATCTTTACCCATTGCCTGGCCCGTGCCGGAAACCGTCCTGCCCATGGACGAGGCGCTTGCGATGCCATTCTCACGGGTGCCGCTGGCGTCGGCTGTGGGTTGTGTGAGCGGCGAAGTAGTTACGTTATACCCGCCCGGCGCGCCGCTGCTGGTGCCGGGGGAACGGATCACCGAGGCCGTGATCGCAATGCTCCGGCAGGCGCAGGCCGACCGGGCCACCGTGTTTCTTGAGCGCGGCGGCATGCAGGGGATTGCAACGCTGGACACGGGTGCCTGACGAAATATGTACAGGCTGTAACGAATGTGCCCCAGCCTTGTATGGGCTGGCCGCCTATGCGATAATGGCGAGACAAACCGTTATGCGGGTGAAAGGAACAACGAGATGAGGAAATGGATTGCGGTCTGCCTGAGCCTGGCGCTGGCGCTGACCGGGTTGGGCGCGTTGGCGCAGGAAGACCAGGTGGTGTTGGCCACCGTCAACGGCGAGGCGATCTACCAGCAGGAAGCCGATCAGCTGATCCCGGCGCTGCTGGATTATGAGTACATCCAGTCGGCGGCGGACTACGATGCTGCCGTGGACTACCTTGTGCGCCAGAAAATACTGGAGCTGAAAATCACCGAGTTGCAGTTTGACGTGTTCACCGACGAGGAAAAAACCGCCTTTGAGAACGACGCGCAGACCGAGTGGGACAACGCGCTGCAGGAATACGTGGGCTACTACCTGTCGGAGGACACCGACGAAGCCCGCGCCAAGCTGACCGAGCAGGCTGTCGCGTTCTATGAAGCGCAGGGTTTCTCCAAGCAGGTGGTGTACGACAACATGCTGTTGCGCGCGGCGACCGACCGCCTGGCACAGTATCTGCTGGGCGGGTATGAGCCCACCGAGCAGGAGATTGACGACGTATTCCAGTCTGTAGGCGCCAACTACCAGCAGCGGTATGAGAACAACATCCAGGAGTACGAGTTCATGACCCAGTACTACGGCGAGGAAAGCTGGTATACGCCCGCCGGGTACCGCGGCGTGATCCACATTCTGCTGAAAGTGGACCAGGCATTGCTGGACGCATACAGCGCCCTGCAGGCCAAGTATGAGGAGCAGCAAAGCATGATCGGCGCCGAAGGCGCCGAGCCGGATGATGGTGCGACCGCCGCGCCGGACGCCGAACCGCAGGAACCCGTGACGCCGGACATGGTGGAGAAAGCCCGGCAGGACATCCTGGATTCGGTCAAGGCGACGACCGACGCCATCTTTGCCCGCCTGTCCACAGGCGAAAGCTTCGAGAGCCTGATTGCCGAATACGGCCAGGATCCCGGCATGCAGGACGAAGCGATGCTTGCCGAAGGATACAAGGTGCACCAGGCGTCCGTGCTGTGGGATCCCGCGTTCACCGAGGGCACGTTTGCCGAGAACATGCTAAGCGTGGGCGACGTCAGCCACCCGGTCATCGGCATGCACGGCGTGCACATCATCAAATACCTGCGCGACGTGCCCGCCGGCCTTGTCATGACGGACGCCATCCATGAGGAAATCGCGGGCTATCTGCTGTCCGTCAAGGAAAATGAGGCGTTCACCAACGCCTACGCCGAGTGGGAGCCCGCCTTTGAGGTCGTCAGGATGCAGGACGCGATCGATCTGGCCACCCGCAACGCCAACGAAGCGCTGCGCGAGGTGGAAGGCATGGACGATGCGGACGCCGTAGAGCTGCCGGAAGAAGCCGCGCCCACCGCGACGCCGGCCACCTGACACTAACAAAACCGGCACGGATTTGTGCTCCGATGCTTTGCGAAAAGCATTGACAGGGCAGGGGTTTCCTGCTATGCTATCCAAGCGTTAAGCAGAAGCTGCCCGCTTCTCACCCTGCGAACCGCGTTTGCTGGGTCATGGCAAGAAGACCATCTTGTTGACTGGCGGGTACTTGTGCCCGCCAGTTTTTATTCTATGGAGGTGCTTGTACATCAACGCCGATTTGATGATCAACGAAGGAATCCGGGACCGCGAGGTCCGTGTCGTGGACAGCAACGGCGCGCAACTGGGCATCATGCCCACGCAGCGCGCGCTGGAGCTGGCTGAGGAAGCCAAGCTTGACCTGGTCAAGATTGTCCCCAACGCACAGCCGCCTGTCTGCAAGCTGATGGACTATGACAAACATCGCTTTGAACAGGCAAAGCGCGATAAGGAAATGCGCAAGAACCAGCGCACGATCTCCGTCAAGGAAGTTCAGCTGTCCGCCACCATCGAGGAAAATGACATCGTCACCAAGGCGAAAAACGCCGTCCGCTTTCTGGCGGCCGGTGACAAGGTCAAGGTTTCCATCCGTTTCCGCGGCCGGCAGATCAGCCACGCGGAGATTGGCTACAACGTGATGAACAGCTTCGTTGAGCGCATCAAGGATCACGCGGTGGTGGAGCGCAGGCCATTGATCGAAGGCCGCCACATGATCATGATCCTCGCTCCCAAGGTGGAGAAACCCGCCAAGCCCGAGCGCCCGGCGCAAAAACCAGGCAGCCCCGTATCCGTGGAAAGCCCCAAGCAGTAGCGTATTTCACAAGGAGGAACGTTTCATGCCCAAAATGAAGTCCAAGCGCGCCGCGGTTAAGCGCTTTACGGTGACCAAATCCGGCCTGGTCAAACACAAGCAGATGAACTCTGCCCATATTCTCAACAAGAAGACCACCAAACGGAAGCGCCGTCTGCGCGCCCCCGGGTTCGTCAGCAACAACAAGGAAGCTGCGACCATCCGTATTTTGATTCAGAAATAAGCCCGTCGCTGGCAAGGAGGAAGAAGTTCCATGGCACGTATCAAGAGAGCAGTCAATGCCCAGAAAAAGCGTCGCAAGATGCTCAAGCTGGCGAAAGGGTATTATGGCGCCAAATCCCGGCAGTACCGCGCGGCCAGCGAACAGGTTCGCCGTTCGCTCCGCTATGCCTACATCGGCCGCAAACTGCGCAAGCGCGATTTCCGCCGTCTTTGGATCATCCGCATCAACGCTGCCGCCCGCATCAACGGCATCAACTATTCCACGCTGATCAGCGGCCTGAAAAAGAAGGGCGTTGAGGTCAACCGCAAGATGCTGGCTGACCTGGCCGTCAACGACGCCAATGCGTTCTCCGAGCTGGCCACCCTGGCCAAGAACGCCTAAAGACCAACGATCTGCCCGTAAAGCACGGCCTGCCCCGCAAACCCGGCCGCTGGTTCCTGACCCGGCCGGGTTTCCCATAGTGTTCAGTTTTTTCGCAGTGACAAGCAACCGCATGACAAATGCGCACAAGTGCTCACAGATGCACACAAAACCAAACAAGCTCCACGCTTGCAGGTCAACAGCCCCAACGCTATAATGGCACACGGTCGAAGTGGCGGAATGGCAGACGCAGTGGACTTAAAATCCACAGGGCGCAAGTCCGTGCGGGTTCGAGTCCCGCCTTCGGCACCAGAACAAGGAATCCTCTACAAAATGAGGGTTCTTTTTCTGCCAACAGTGCTGAACAAACTGGATATGTCAAGCAAACCATCGTCGATATCATTTGTTCTTTCTCCCCATTGACATACATTTCCCACGCCCCTACAATGTAACCGATCGGTTATATGCTCGAGAGTAACTCCATTGTCAGAATTATCCCCCAGAACGGAGAGCACGCAGGAGGGATTTTGGCTCAGGGACACAATAAATCCACATCACAATGTGCCGCGGGCACAAAGCGAGGAGGGAAACGCATGGCGCGCTGGGTGACCATTGCATCGCTGCCGGGGGCGCAGATGAGGGTAGAGGACCCGAATGACCATGAGGGGAACGTGCAGGCGGAGATGGCGTATTGGGCCGCACAGATGGACAGGGTGCTGCCGGACAAGCCTGACCTGATCGTGACGCCGGAATGCTGTGACCGTCCGGCTGGTTTGAGCGGGGAGCAGAAGGCGGAATACTACCGCGTCCGGGGCGACCGCATGCGTGATTTCTTCATGTCAAAAGCCATGGAGCACCACACAAACATCGCGTACGGCGCAATGCGGACGCTTGCGGACGGCACCCGCCGCAACAGCATCCAGTTCATCAACCGCAAGGGCGGCGTCGACGGCATCTACAACAAGAACATGCTGGTCATTGAGGAATATACCGAACAGAACGCGCTGTATGGCGAGGACGTGCACGCCATCCACATGGACTTTGGCCGTGTCACCGGCTCCATCTGCTTTGACCTGAACTTTGAGCAGCCGCTCAAGGCCACGGTTCGCGAAAAGCCGGAGCTGATCGTGTTTTCCTCTGCCTACCATGGCGGCATCATGCAACAACATTGGGCATACACGGCGCGCGCCTACTTTGTCAGCTGCATCTTTGGCACGCAGACTGCCAGCGTGATCAACCCGGTGGGCGAGGTCATTGCCGAATCCTCCAACTACTACCCATATGTGATCGCGCGGATCAACCTGGATTACCAGGTCGTGCACCTGGATCACAACTGGGAAAAGCTGCGCTTGATGAAGGAAAAGTACGGTCCCTCCGTTGAGATGCGCACCCCGTATGGTCTGGGCTGTGTGCTGCTGACCAACAACGGGGATGGCACCATGGCTGACATCGTGGCGGAGTTCGCGCTGGAAAAATGGGATGACTATTACGCCCGCTCGGTGTCCGCGCGTTCGCTGCCCGGGCGCATGGAGCCGCAAGCCTGACAATGCACCAAAACCATCACCACTCAAAGGAGGCAACCATATGAACATTGCGCTGATCGCAGCCGCCGGCCCGCAGCGGGACCGGATTTTCCCCGCCCACTTGATGGAAAAGCTGGGCGCGCTGGGCACATTGGAAGCCAATGCCGGCGGCAATGACAAGGACAACGTGCTGCGCACGATGAAGGACGCTGATGTCGTGATCACCTCCTGGGGTTCGCCGCGCATGACCGGCGAATACTTGGATGCCGCGCCCAACTGTAAGCTGATTGTGCACGCGGCAGGCACCGTCAACCCCATCGCGTCCGATGACGTGTGGGCGCGCGGCATCCGCATGGTATGCTCCACGTCGGCCATCGGCTTTGGCGTGGCGGAGACCTCGCTGGGCTTGATGATTTCGGCCAGCAAAAACTTTTATCAGTTGAATGATTTGATTCACGCCGGCGGCTGGCGCGAAACCGTCGAGGCAACGGTGGTGGACCTGGTGAATATCACCATCGGCATTGTGGGCGCCGGGCAGGTGGGCCGCCACCTGATCAAGCTGCTTCAACCGTTTGATGTGGACATCG
>JAGVSV010000191.1 GCA_019137115.1 Bacillota bacterium | reverse complement strand
CTTGTAGAACAGCCATACTTCCTCCCCCTGCGCGTACAGCACCGGGTTCCAGTGCGGCATGTCCTCCTGGGAAGCGACCAGGAACGGTTCACCCCAGCCCCGACCGTTGTTGCGGGCGGCATAAATCCAGCAATCGCGCGCGCCTTCGTGTGCGCCGCCAAACCAGGCGGCCATCAGCCCCGTTGGGGTCAGGGCAATGGTTGCCGCGTGGCAGCTGGGCGTGGGCGGCTGAATGGTTTGATGTCGCAGGATTTTCATACAGCATCCTTTCATTGTCGCACATGAACTGTGCTATAATCGGCGCACACAGGCAAGGAGGGCACAGCATGCTCAAGATCGCGCTTTGGGGGGACTCCATCGGCCGCGGAGTCGCTTTTGACATTCCGCGGGGCCGGTATGCGGTGATGCCCAACCACTTCGGCCGGATCCTGTCCCAGGAAGGCAGCCTTTCCATTGATAACCACTCGCGGTTTGGCGCGACCATCACCGAGGGCCTGGAGGATTTCCTGGCCGCAGGGGACATTCAGGCGACGGTCATCGCCATTGAGTACGGTGGCAATGACTGTAACATGCCATGGGCGGACATCGCAAACAACCCGGACATCATGCACCCGGCCAAGGTGGAACTGCCGTTGTTTGAGGAGAAGCTTGCCGCGTTTGTGCAGGCCGTGCGGGACCGGGGCTTGCGCCCGCTGCTGGTGACCCCGCCGCCGCTGGACGCGCAGCGCTTTTTCGCGTGGGTAACCGAGGGGCTCAATGCGGGCAACATCCTGAAGTTTTTGGGCGACGTGGCTCATACCTACCGCTGGCAGGAGCGGTACTCGATTGCGGTGCGCCGCGTGGCGCAGACGCTGGCCTGCCCGCTGTTTGACCTGCGCGACGCATTCCTCAAAGCCCCGGACATGCCCTCGCTGTACAGCCTGGACGGCATGCACCCCAATGAAAAGGGGCACCGGCTGATTGCCGATGCCGCTCTGGGTTTCCTTCATTCGATGCATAGGAAGTTGGCCTAACCTTTACCCGTTCTGCTCCTCCGGCGCCCAGGATTCCAGGATGTCCCCGGTTTGGGCGTCAATGGTAACTGTATAGCCTGTCAGGATGTCCGAAGCGATGATTTCGTCGGTAAAGAACTCAATAATCCAGCGCGGGCCGTTCGTTATGTCAAAGCGGTAAAACGGCTTCCAGTTGGCCAGGTCGCTTTCCTGGATGCCATACTTGTCCGTTAGGCACTGCGTGGCGATGGCCAGCGCCTGCTCCTGCGGGATGTCGTCCTCGCCCGGCAGGCCCCACATCCCGGGGGCATACTGCTGTTTGTCCTCCAGCGACCAGGTCAACAGGCGGCCTTTTTCCCTTTCTAGCTCGTCCAGGTTGTCCAGCATCCCCACCGATGCCGCGCTCTCCAGATACTGTTCCCGCGCTGTGTGCGCGGCCACCTCGCCCATCGGCGACAGCACCACCACGTCAAAGCTGTACAGATCCACCGTTTCCGGCTGCATGAATGTCACGTACCACCAGCGGCTGGTGTTGTTGGCGGTGAGCGTGGATTGCACCAGCACGGTCTGGGTGTTCTCGCCGGTCTGCTCGGCATACACTTCAAGGGCGATCCCTTCTGCCTTCTCCCGGCTTAAGTCAGCCGCGGTTTCGGCAGTTTCGGTGCCGCCCATGTACATATACAGGTCGGACAGCGGGTCATAGGCCGTTGGTTTTGTCGGCGCGTCGTCCTGCCAGAAAGACAGCACCTTGCCCTGTTTATCAAGCGTGACCGCGCAGTCCGGCTTATCCGGCGTCACGCTGTTGAAGCGGAATGTCCACTCCGGTTCGTCAGGCATCTCGGGCAGGTAGGCATAACGCGCGTTCACCTTGGCATAGTCGCGGTCGGTCATGCCAAATTCCTTGAGGACGGCTTCCTCGGCGATGGCTTCTGCCTGCGCCTGCGTTAACTCGCCCTCGCCGGGCAGGACATTGACCGGGCCGTCCTGAAAGCCCCAGTCCAGCGACAGCTGGCTGTACTGCGCCTTGATGGACAGCGGCCAGTCGTTGCTGTCCCCAAACTTGTACCACAGCTCGTCCACGGCTGTCATGTATTTCTGATAACGATCCTCCACGCCGGGCTGCACGCTGTCAAAGGCATCGGGCAGCAGGCCGTTTAGAAGTTCCTCAGTTTTTGCGTCAAACGCGAGGTGCTTCACTTCCACAAAGCCGGTCAGACTGCCCAGACGCGCATGGTACCAGTCGCGCAGCCTGCCCATCACCTGCACGGTCGTGCCCTCGCGGTACACGCCCAGGATGTCAGAGTTCCGGCTGCCGGACTTGTACAGGCTTACGTGCTGCGTGGCGCTGTCGGTGGTGAGCTTTCCCTGCGGCAGCTGATAGATCGCGGTGGTGCCCACTTCCCGGTTCAGCATGTGCGCGGGCACGAAGCCCGAAATGCCGGCAAAGTCGCCCTGCATGCCGATGGTCACCTGCGCCCAGCCCTCCGGGGCTTCGCCGCCCATATACATCAGCCCGCCATCCATGGCCAGGATGCCGGTGACGATGACCGGCGTGCCGTTCATGTACACCCCCATGGGAATTTCATAGTCGGTGGGCATCTGGGTGACATGGGTTGCCGCGCTCTCAGGGTCGGCCAGAAACGCCGGGAAGGGCACGGCTTCCTCCGGGGCTGGTTCCAGCGTCGCTTGCGCCGCCGCCGGGAGGTCCTCATACAGAAGCGTGGTCAGGCACGCAGCATCAAACTCGCTGGCACGGATGGGCGCGCCGGTTTGCGCGTCCAGCGTGACGGTGAAAATGCTGGCGGATTCCCCGGATGTGAATGTCACCACCGCCACACGCGGCGTTTCGTCAAACCCGCCCAGGCGCAGCGCGAAGTCCGCTTTGGTCAGCAGCCGCGCGTCAATGCCCAGCGATTCCTCGAGCAACTTCTGCGCCGCCGCGATGGCGGCCTCTTCTTCTACATCCCCTTCCCGGGGCGCTATCGTGGCGATGGCGAGGGAGAGGGCAGGTACCGGGGGCTCACTGGGCTCAGGCGTGGCGGCCGTTTCCGCCAGCCCCAGGCTTACCAATAAGCTCAGTACGATCAGCAGTGCGAAAAATCGGTTGGGGCGCATTCGGAACATCAACATGGCCCTCCTTTGGTTAATCGTTGGTCTGCATCCATTCAACGTATCGCGGGCGCCAATTCGTGCATCAGGGGTCGGCAAACCGGAACACCGCCCCCACCACCGCGGCAATGGCGATGGTCAGCACCGGGTGCGGCTTCCACTTGCGGATGGCGAAAAACAGCGCCACTGCCAACAGGATGCGCTTGGGGCGGATCAGGTCGATGACCTGAAGGGTGGCATGGTATACATCAATTTGCAGGATAGCGATCAGGAAAATGGACAGCGCGGCCGAGGTGATCAGCCCGACCGACGCCGGGCGGATGCCATAGAAGATGGATTGCACCAGCCGGCTGTCGCGGTAGGTTTCCAGCACCTTGGCGATCACGGTGACAATCAGCAGCGAGGGCAGGATTTCCGCCATCGTGGCCAGCACCGAGCCAGGGATGCCTGCCGTGGTGTAGCCCACATAGGTGGCCATGTTGATGCCGATGGGGCCGGGCGTGGACTCCGACACCGCGATCATGTCGATCAGCTGGGCCGGCGTGAACCACCCGGTGCGCTCGCCCAGGTCCCTTAAGAAGGGCAGCGTGGCCATGCCGCCGCCGATCGCGAACAGGCCAATCAGGAAAAATTCGTAAAACAGTTGCCAGTAGATCATGGCTTCTTGCCTCCAAACGGCCGCGTTCTGCCGTACAGCGCAACGCCGATGAACGCCGATGCCACCACCAGCAGGATGGGCGACACATTGGTAAAGGCGGACATCGCAAACACCGCCATGAACAAGCCCAGTGTCACATAATCAATGATGGCGCCCTTGCGCAGTTTCCAGATGGCGTTGACGATCAGCACGAACACGCACACATGGATACCGGCAAACGCGTGCTTCACCATCGGCACATCGGTGAAATTGCTCAAAAACGCGGCCAGGATCATGATGATGACCAGCGAAGGGAACACCACGCCCAGCACTGTGGCGACGCTGCCTTTGACGCCCTTGATCTTGTTGCCGATAAACAGCGAGGTGTTTACCGCGATGATGCCCGGCAGGCATTGGCTGATCGCGTAATAGTCCATCACGTCGGCTTCGGACACCCATTTGCGCTTTTCCACCACCTCGCGCTGCAGAATGGGCAGCATGGCATACCCGCCGCCAAAGGTCAGCCCGCCCACCCGCGCAAAGGTCAGGAACAGGTCCAGGTAGATGTTCATGTTGCCTCCTTTTCCAGGGAACCGCCCCATGATAGAAACGCCCCGCCCTTTTGTCAATTTGCTTCAGTTCCTGTATGCTTTCACATACCCATTACTCCGCAGGAGGCCGTTATGCAGTTTGATCCGCTGTTTCTGCCCTATCCTTCGATCCGCCAGCCTGTGTACGCCAATCGGGGCATGGTGGCCACGTCCACCCCGCAGGCGGCAGCCGCAGGGCTTGCCATGCTTCAGCGCGGCGGCAACGCGGTGGACGCCGCCGTCGCCACGGCCGCGGCGCTCACGGTGGTGGAACCCACCGCCAACGGCCTGGGCAGCGATGCCTTTGCCCTGGTGTGGATCCAGAAAGACCTCAGGCTGTACGGCCTGAACGCCAGCGGACGCGCGCCGATGGTGCTCACGCTGGACAAAATGGCGCCGCATGCCGTCAACGGGCAGATGCCCGCGCTGGGCTGGGCGCCCACCATGGTGCCCGGCGCGGTCAAAGGCTGGGCGGCGCTGGCCAAGCGCTTTGGCGCCCTGAAACTGACGGAAACGCTGGCGCCCGCCATCGACTACGCGCAGGAGGGTTACCCCGTGCCGCCCGGCACCGCACTTGGTTGGGCCGCGACCGCCCGCCGCTACGCGCGCGAGCAGCCCAGCCACGTGTTCGCGGCCTGGTTTGATACCTTTTGCCCCGGCGGGGAAGCGCCTGGTGCGGGCCAGGTGGTGCGTCTGCCAGACCACGCCCGCACGCTGCATGCCATCGCCCAAAGCAGCGGCGAGGATTTCTACAAGGGCAGCCTGATGGAACAGATCGTTTCCGACAGCCAGCGGCACGGCGGGTTTTTCGCCAAAGAGGACTTCACCGGCTACGATGTGGACTGGGTGGAGCCCATTGCCTTCCGGTACCGGGGCTACGACGTGTGCGAGATACCGCCCAACGGGCAGGGGCTGGTGGCGCTGATGACGCTCAACATCCTGTCGGGATACGAATTCCCTGTCCGTGATCATGTGGACACCGT
>JAGVSV010000222.1 GCA_019137115.1 Bacillota bacterium | reverse complement strand
GATGCGCTTTGACCGGCTGGGTGCGTTTGCGTTCTCACCCGAGGAGGACACGCGGGCGGCGGACATGCCCGATCAGGTGCCCGAGGCGCTCAAAACCGAACGCCTGGACCGCCTGATGCGCCTGCAGGCCACCATCAGCCGGGAACGGAACGAAGCGCGGGTAGGCACCGACACGCGCGTACTGGTCACTCGTGCGGACGGCAGGCGGTACAGCGGCCGCTCGGAGTTTGAAGCGCCGGACGCCGATGGCCTGATCCATTTTACCAGTGATGCTGTGCTGCCCGAGGGCACGTTTGCAACCGTGCGCATTGAGCGCGCGGACACCTATGACCTGTATGGCACCTGCACCGGAACGGAGACAATGCCGTGAACCTGCCCAACAAACTGACGCTGCTGCGCGTACTGCTGATCCCTTTGTGCGTACTGCTGCTTTACTTTGGCTGGATGATCCCCGGCGCGATCGTGTTCGCCATTGCGGCGTTAACCGATTTTCTGGATGGCTACATCGCGCGCAAAAACGGCCTGGTCACGAACTTCGGCAAGTTTGCCGACCCGGTCGCTGACAAAATCCTGGCCGTGAGCCTGATGGTCGTGCTGCTCGACAAGGGGCTGTACCCCTGGTGGGCGCTGGCGATTGTCGCCGCGCGGGAGCTGGCGGTGGATGGCCTGCGCCTGGTGGCGGTGGAGCGGGGCATCGTGATCCCCGCCGGCAAGCTGGGCAAGCTCAAGACCAACGCGCAGTTTTTAAGCCTGCTGCTGGCCATGTTGTCCGCCCCCGCGTGGGCAACGATGACCACGGTGGTGGTCATGAGCATCCTCACGATTGTATCCGGTATACAGTATTTCCGCGGCGCGGGCGCAGTTTTGAACGACTGGAAGGACCTGGCCTGACGGCCGCAAAGAAAGGACAACCCATGGCTGCAAAAGAATCGAGAACCCTGTCCGCGGCGACGGACGACAAGAGCCAGGCGCTGGAGCGCGCGCTGTCCGCACTGGACAAGCAGTTTGGCCGCGGCACAGTGATGAAGCTGGGCGAGCAGGCCAAGATGCAGGTGGAGGTGATCCCCACCGGCTGCCTGGAGCTGGACCTGGCGCTGGGCGTGGGCGGCATTCCGCGCGGCCGGATCATCGAGATCTACGGGCCGGAATCCTCCGGCAAGACCACGGTGGCGCTGCACTTTATCGCCGAGGCGCAAAAGCTCGACGGCATCGCCGCCTTCATTGACGCCGAGCATGCGCTGGATCCCTCCTATGCCAGGCGCCTGGGCGTGGACATTGATGAGCTGTACATCAGCCAGCCCACCTCCGGCGAGGACGCGCTGGAGATCGCCGAGGCGCTGGTGCGCTCCGGCGCTGTGGACATAGTGGTGGTGGACAGCGTGGCCGCTTTGGTGCCGCGCGCGGAAATTGACGGCGAGATGGGCGACACCTTTGTCGGCCTGCAGGCCCGCATGATGAGCCAGGCTATGCGCAAGCTGGCCGGCGTGGTCAGCAAGACCAACTCCGTGGTGGTGTTCATCAACCAGCTGCGCGAGAAGGTCGGCGTCATGTACGGCAGCCCGGAAATCACGCCCGGCGGGCGGGCGCTCAAGTTCTACGCCTCGGTGCGCCTGGACATCCGCCGCGGGGAGCAGCTGAAAAACGGGAGCGAAGTGGTGGGCAACCGCACCAAGATCAAGGTGGTCAAAAACAAGGTGGCGCCGCCTTTCCGCGTGTGCGAGGTCGACCTGCTGTACGGCTATGGCATCAGCAAGGAAGGTTCCTTGCTGGACCTGGCGGTGGAACGGGACATCATCCAGAAGAGCGGCTCCTGGTTCTCCTACAAGGAAACGCGCATCGGCCAGGGCCGCGACAATGCGCGCAAATACCTGCAGGAAAACACGGAGATCGCCAACGAGATCGACGCCGCCATCCGGGCCTCCATCACCCCTGCCTTCCACACCGAGGGCGACGAGGAAACACCGGCCTCGGACGAATAACGGCACTCCAAACAAAATCGCCGCGTGAAAATTGCGGCGATTTTTTTGTTGCTTGCATGTTGATTTGGCTACGCTGGCGCTACTGCAGTTTCACGCGCAGCCACTTGTCGCCCTTTACGCGAGCGGCCAGCAGCCAGTTGCGCACATAGGCGTCCGCCACGAAGGCGATCCACGGGCCGGTCGCCGCAAGGAACAGCCATGGGAACGCCTTGTCCAGCGGGTAGCACAGGATGTACGTCAGCAGCGGGCGCAAGAACGTCACACTGACCAGCGAACAAGCCGCCACATAGGTCACATCCCCCGCGCCGCGCAGGCAGCCGGAATACACCACGCGCCCGTTCTGCGGCATCACGCCAAAGACGATGACCAAAAACGCGTACGACGCGCTCTCGATCACGTCCGGCTCGTTGGTGAACAGGCTGGCGATATTGCGCCGGAGCAGGAAGATCACCACCATCAGAATGAACGATGCGATGACGGACATGCGCCGCGCCACCGCCACGTACTGCCGCGCGCGGTCCTGCCTTTTGGCGCCCAGGCTTTGCGCCACCATGGACACGCCGGCCGCGGCGATGCCATCCCCCAGCGTGAAAGACAGCGACGTGACCTGGCTGACGATCTGGAAGGCGGCAAAGGCAGCGGTGCCCAGGCCCGCCACGAGGATCTGGTTGATGAAAAAGCCCGCGCGCAGGAACACCGACTCCGCCATCGAGGATGAGCCCACCTTGGACAAGCCGTTGATCGTGTCCCTGTCAAACCTAACTTTGCGCAACGGGCGGTACTCAAAGTAGTTGCCCGGCCGGGTGGCAAAGCGCAGCGCGATCACGCTGGCCACCGTGGTTCCCGTTACCGTCGCCACCGCAGCACCGTTCACTCCCCAGGCGGGAAAGCCGAACCTGCCGCCGATCAGCAGGAAGTTGAGCGTTACATTGACCAGATTGGCAATGATGTTGGTGGTCATGGTGATGCTGGTTTTTCCGATCGCGCGGAATGCCGCGCAGATGCACAGCTGCCAGCAGTTGGGGATCATCCCCAGCGAAATGATGCGAAAGTAGTCCGCCGACAGCGCCAGGGTTTCCTCATTGGCGCCGGCCAGCCGCAAAAACGGTTCCGCCAGCAGCACACCCACCAGCGTAATCACGATGCCGATGCCGGTCACCAACACCATCGACTGTTGCAGGCAGCTGCGCGCGCCGGCATCGTTGCCCGCTCCTTTGCGCCGCGCTACCAGCGCGGTCGTGCCCACACACAGGCTTTGGACGGCCACCAGCAGCAGCATGCGCGGCTGGCTGGTCAGCCCCACCGCAGCGATGGCGGCAGAGCCCAGCACGCCCACCATGATCATGTCCAGCGAGCTGATCAGGCTTAGCAGCACGCCTTCCACCGTGGCCGGCCACGCGATCGTCAGGCAGCGCTGGTACAGCCGTCTGCTGACATCATCCTCCACGCCTTTCAGGCGCAACAGCTTGCGCGCGATCCTTCTCATCGCGCGCCTGTCCTTCCGCGATCGGCCAGCAGCGCCGCTTCCTGTGTCAGCGCCGTCAGTTCGGTCGCCGTCGCGCCGGCAGTGCCCCGATCTGCCAGCTGCTGGAGCAGATGCAGGAACGCCGGGCCAAACCGGCGGCATTTCACTTCTCCGATGCCCGACACCTGTAGAAAGGACGTCAAATCCCTGGGCTGACGCTCCGCCATGTCCCGCAGGGTGGCATCGGTCAGCACCACGTAGGCCGGGACCCGCAGGTTTTTGGCGATGGTGTTGCGCAGCAGCCGCAGCGCGGCGAACGTGGGCTCCTCCCGTCGGCTGACCGCCTTGCTGGCCTTCACCAGCGCGGCCAGCGGGCTGGGGCCGTTGCAGGTCGAGCAGTTTCCGCAGCGCTCCCCGATGTGCTCGCCAAAGTACGCAAGGATCGTGCGCCTAAGGCAGTTGCGGCCGGTGGCATACCAGGTCATCTGTTTGAGGCGGTCCAGCTCACTGGTCCGCACGGCATCGCGCTGCTCCTGGGTCATGTCCGGGTTGTTCTGCGTGTGGTCGATCATCCACCGCCCCAGCACCACATCCTGCTTTGCATACAGCAAAATGCAGTCCGCCCGGCTGCCATCCCGGCCGGCGCGCCCGGCTTCTTGGTAGTAGCTTTCCAGGTTGCGCGGCATGTTGTAGTGGATCACATAGCCAACATTGGATTTGTCAATCCCCATGCCAAAGGCGTTGGTGGCCACCATCACCTGGGCGCGGTCGTGCTGGAAATCATCCTGCGCCGCCTGCCGCAGGTCATCGGGCAACCCGGCGTGGTACCGCGCGGCCGCGTGCCCATCCGCGCGCAGCATATTGCAAACGCGGTCGACGTTCTTGCGGGTGGCGCAGTATACGATGCCGCTTTCCTGACGCCGCGTGTTTAGCAGCGACAGCAGCTCGTCATCGCGCTGTTTGGGCTGCCGTACCTCAAAATACAGGTTGGGCCGGTCATACCCGGTCACGCACTCATAGGGTGTGCGCAAGCCCAGCAAATCGCCGATGTCCTCGCGCACGCGCTGCGTGGCGGTAGCGGTAAACGCGCCCACCACCGGGCGGGCGGGCAACGCTTCAAGAAACGCCCTGATCTGCAGGTATTCGGGGCGGAAATCCTGCCCCCATTGGGACACGCAGTGCGCCTCGTCCACCGCCACCATGGCGATGGTTTGCTTTGCCACCATCTGCTGAAACCGTGGCGTGTGCAGCCGCTCGGGCGCTACGTAGATGATGCGGTACCGGCCTTCCTCCGCCCTTCGCAACGCCTCCGTGGTCTGCGCGGCGGTCAGCGAACTGTTGATGTAGGCGGCCGCAATCCCCGACTGCACCAGCGACGCCACCTGATCCTTCATCAGCGAAATCAGCGGTGAAATGACCAGCGTCACCCCATCCAGCACCAGCGCAGGCAGCTGATAGCAGATGGACTTGCCGCCACCGGTGGGCATGATGCCCAGGGCGTCGCGCCCGGATATCAGCGCATCGATCAGCGCTTCCTGTCCGGGGCGAAACGAGGCATGCCCGAAGTATTGTTGCAGGGCTTCCTGCGTATTCAACGCAAAAGCCCCCCAAGGGGCAGGGAGTGGAATAGCATCACCAACATCAGCGCACGGTGCCGAAGCGGTCCAGCGGGAACAGCACGAAAGCAGCACGGCCCACAATCATGTCCTTGGTCAGCGGCCCCACATCGGAGGACCGGCTGTCATGGCTGTTGGCGCGGTTGTCGCCCATCACCATGTATTCGTCCGCACCCAGCCGCCGCGGTGGATAGTCCGCCCGCGAGGGGTACGTCACATACGGCTCCTGCACCGCCTGGTCGTTGACATACAAAACACCGCCGATGACCGCCACC
>JAGVSV010000276.1 GCA_019137115.1 Bacillota bacterium | reverse complement strand
GCGCAAGCGGTCGAAGCGCTGCTGAAAGAGCAGGAAAAGGAGATTGCGCCATGATGGATGCGCTGGTCAAAACCGGCTCCAAGCCCGGCTTTGAGCTGATCCAGGTGCCCATTCCCGTGCCAAAGGAGGACGAGGTACTCATCCGCATCCTCAAAACCTCAATCTGCGGGACGGACGTGCACATCTACAACTGGGATCTGTGGAGCCAGAAGCACGTGGAGGTGCCGCGCGTGATCGGCCACGAGTATGTGGGCGAAATCGCGCAGGTGGGCGCTGCGGTGCGCAACTTCACGCCCGAGCAGATCGTCAGCGGCGAAGGGCACATCGTGTGCGGCATCTGCCGCAATTGCCGCGCAGGCAACGGCCAGTGGTGCCACGAAACCAAGGGCGTGGGCGTCAACCGGGACGGCGCGTTTGCGGAGTACCTGTGCATCCCGGCTTCCAACTGCATCCCGATCAGCCATGACCTGCCGCTGGAGATTGTCGCGTTTTTTGACGCGCTGGGCAACGCCACGCACACGGCGCTGATGTTTGACGTGATCGGCGAGGACGTGCTGATCACCGGCGCCGGCCCCATCGGCATCATGGCGGCAGCGATCTGCCGGCACACCGGCGCGCGCAATGTGATCATCACGGACATCCGCGACTACCGGCTCGACCTGGCGCGCAAGATGGGCGCCACCGCGGCCGTCAACGTGCAGCGGGACAGCCTGGAGGACGCCATGAAGGCGGCCGGCATGGTGGAAGGCTTTGACGTGGCCATGGAGATGTCCGGCTCCGTCCCCGCGCTGATGCAGCTGCTGCCCACCATGCGCAACGGGGGCAAGGTAGCGCTGCTGGGCCTGTTCGGGCAGACGCCGGCCATCGAGATGGACACGATTATTTTAAAGGGCTTAACCCTGCAGGGCATCTATGGCCGTCGCATGTACGAAACCTGGTACAAGATGGCCGCCATGGTGCAGTCGGGGCTGGACCTGACGCCGCTCATCACCCACCGGTTCCACTATACGGAATTTCAAGAGGCCTTTGAGATCATGAAGACCGGCAACAGCGGCAAAATCATTCTGGATTGGGGGAAAAAATGAGCAAGCCGATCGATATTTTCCGGCAGCAGCTAAAAGCTATTGAGCAGGCGGGCACGCATAAGGACGAGCGCATCATCGTCACGCCCCAGGGTGCGCGCATCGATACGACCACAGCGCCCAATGTGCTGAACATGTGCGCCAACAACTACCTGGGGCTGTCCGACCACCCGCGGCTGATCAAGGCCGCCAAGGACGGCATGGACCAGTGGGGGTTTGGCTTAAGCAGCGTGCGCTTCATCTGTGGCACGCAGGAGATCCACAAAACGCTGGAGCGCAAGCTGAGCGATTTCCTGGGCACGCAGGACGCGATCCTGTACTCCTCCTGCTTTGACGCCAATGGCGGGCTGTTCGAGACGCTGCTGACCGACCAGGACGCGGTGATCTCCGACCAGCTGAACCACGCATCTATCATCGACGGCATCCGCCTGTGCAAGGCGCGCCGCCTGCGCTACCGCAACAGTGATATGCAGGAGTTGAAGGCTCAGCTGGAAGCATCCCGCGACGCGCGCATCCGCCTGATCGCCACCGACGGCGTGTTCTCCATGGATGGCTACATCGCCAAGCTTGAGGAAATCTGTGACCTGGCCGACGAATATGACGCCCTGGTCATGGTGGATGACAGCCACGCCGTGGGGTTCATGGGCGAACATGGCAAGGGCACGCATGAGCACTGCGGCGTGATGGACAGGGTGGACATCCTGACGGGCACCTTTGGCAAGGCGCTGGGCGGGGCGTCCGGCGGGTATATCGCGGCCAGCCAGCCCATCGTTGACTTGCTGCGGCAGCGGTCACGGCCCTACCTGTTCAGCAACACCCTGGCGCCGGCGATCTGCGCAGCCGCCATTGAAACGCTGGACATGATCGGCCAGGAAACCAGCCTGCGCGACCGATTGATGGACAACACGGCCTACTTCCGCGCACAGCTTTCCCAGGTGGGTTTTGATGTGCTGCCCGGCACGCACCCCATTGTGCCGGTCATGCTCTATGACGCCCACACCGCGCAGGAATTCGCCGCGCGCATGCTGGAGGAGGGCGTGTATGTGATCAGCTTCTCCTACCCGGTGGTGCCTGAAGGCCAGGCGCGCATCCGCACGCAGGTCAGCGCCGCCCACACGCGGGCGGACCTGGATTTTGCCGTGGCTTGTTTTGCCAAAGTGAAGAAAGACATGAACTTGTAACGCAAAGGAAGGACCAACATGAGCGACACATCCACCGCCAAGCCCGTACTGTACTCCGGCATTCAGCCGTCCGGCAGCATTCAGTTGGGCAACTATATCGGCGCGCTGCGCAACTTCACCAAGCTGGAAAAGGATTACCGGTGTTTGTTCGGCATCGCCGATCTGCACGCGCTGACCGTGCGGCAGGAGCCAGCCGCACTGCGCAAGCAAACGCAGCAGCTGGCCGCGCTGTACATCGCGTGCGGTCTGGACCCGGACGCCAACATCATCTACTGCCAGAGCCATGTGCCCGCGCACGCCGAACTGGCATGGGTGCTCAACTGCTATTCCTACATGGGCGAACTGTCGCGCATGACCCAGTACAAGGACAAAAGCGCCCGGCATTCTGACAACATCAACGCCGGGCTGTTTACCTATCCGGTGCTGATGGCGGCGGACATCCTGCTGTACCAGACCAGCGTGGTGCCCGTGGGCGCGGATCAAAAGCAGCATCTGGAGATCACCCGCGATATTGCGCAGCGCTTCAACGGCTTATATGGCGATGTGTTTGAGGTGCCGGAGCCGTATATCCCCAAGGAAACCGCCAGGATCATGAGCCTGACCGACCCCACGCGCAAAATGAGCAAGTCCGACAGCGAGGAAAGTTATATCGCTTTGCTGGACGCGCCGGATGTGATCCGCCGCAAGCTGCGCCGCGCGGTGACCGACAGCGAAGGCGAGATCCGCGTGGACCCGGACAACAAGCCCGGGGTCACCAACCTGATCACCATCCTATCCGGCATGACCGGGCAGACGGCGGAGGAAGCCTGCGCGTCGCTGGCGGGCAAGGGATACGGCGAGCTCAAGGACGCGGTGGCCGATGCGGTGATCGAGGTGCTGACACCCATCCAGCAGCGGTACCAGCAGTTGATTGCGGACAAGGACTATCTGGCACAAGTGTTGAACACCAACGCAGAGCGCGCCGCAGCCCTGGCCCGGCGCACGCTGCGCAAGGTGTACAAGAAGGTCGGCCTGTACCAGGGCTGACGGAGGGCATCATGCGCGAAATTCCATTCCCCGGCGGGGAAAACAGCGCACGCAGTCTGTACGTGCAGGAGCCACAAACGGCCGTGCGCGGCGTTGTGCTGGTGCTGCACGGCATGGCGGAGCACGCGGCGCGCTACCATGTGCTGGCAGGACATCTTGCGGACCACGGCTATGTAGTCGCGGTTTACAACCATCTGGGGCACGGGCCCGAAACGCCCAAGGATCAGCTGGGCTACTTTGCCGACAAGTATGGCTGGCGGCTGTTGGTGGAGGACGCGGAGCATGTCCGCGGGTACCTGGCAGAAACATACCCCAATGTGCCCTTCATCCTGCTCGGGCACAGCATGGGCAGTTTCGTGGCAAGGGGATATGCGATCCAGTATCCCGATGGGCTGGATGCCCTGGTGCTCAGCGGCACGGGCTGGCACCCCCGGGCGACCTGCCTGCTGGGCGGCACGCTGGCCAGGGTTGCCTGTGTGCTGGGTAAGGGGAAGCAGCCTGCCCGCCTGCTGCACAACATGGCATTTTCCGCCAACAACAAGGGGATTACCCCGCTGCGCACTGACATGGACTGGCTCAGCCGCGATGAAAAAGAGGTCGATGCCTACGTGGCCGACCCGCTGTGCGGCTTTCCGATGACCAACGCCGGCTACCGGGATTTGTTTGACGGCCTGCTGGAATTGACGCATGTCGACCGGCTGGCGGTGTTATCAAAAGACTTGCCTGTCCTTGTCATCAGCGGCAGGGATGACGCGGTGGGGGGCGGGGGAACCGGCCCTGCCACCATTGCCCGGCAGTACCGCGATGCGGGCCTAACGGATGTGCAGCTGCAGCTGTACGACGGCGCGCGGCACGAACTGCTGCACGAACTGAACCGCGTGCAGGTGACCATGGACCTGATGGACTGGCTGGATCGCGCCACAAGTCGATCCAAAGGGAGGAAGCGCCATGTTTGAAGCATTTCCCGGCGATATCACCAATGTACACGGCATCCGTGTCGGCCAGGCGGAAAATGAGAACGCCCGCACCGGCGTCACGGTGGTGCTAGGCCCCTCTGCCGGGGCTGTGGCCGGCGTATCGGTGCGCGGCGCTGCGCCCGGCACCCGCGAAACCGACGTGCTCAAGCCCGGCAACCTGGTCGATGTGGCGCACGCTGTGGTGCTTGCCGGCGGCAGCGCGTTTGGCCTGGCCGCGGCGGACGGCGTGATGCGCTTCCTCCGGCAGAATGGCATCGGGCTGGACATGGGGGTGGCCCGCGTTCCCATTGTGCCGGCGGCGGTGCTGTTTGACCTAACCGAAGGCGACCCCAACGCGTACCCGGATGCCGCGATGGGCCGCACAGCCTGCATGGCCGCGCAAAAGGGCGTGGCGCAGGGCCGTCGCGGCGCGGGCACCGGCGCCACCGTGGGCAAGCTGGTGCAAGCGGGCATTCCGCAACCCTCCGGTGTGGGCAGCGCCTCGCTGACGCTGGCGGAAGGCGTGACGGTGGGTGCACTGGTCGCCGTCAACGCGATGGGGGATATCTACCACCCCGACACCGCGGAATGCATTGCCTGCGCCCACATGCCGGACGGCACGCAGGTGCGCGCGTCGGGCCTGTTGTACGGCCACGCCCCGGCGCCCCAGCAGATCCGCATCCCCGCGCCCGGCAGCAACACCACCATTGGCGTGGTGGCCGTGGACTGCGCGCTGGACAAAGCGCAGGCCAACCGCTTGGCGGACGTGGCGCATGACGGCTATGCCCGCACCATCCGGCCTGCGCACACCCAGATGGACGGCGACACCATATTCGCGCTGGCAACCGGGCGCGTGTCGGAGGACATCAACTTCGTCAAACTCTGCGCGGCGGCGGCCGAGGTCATGGCCCGTGCGGTCAGCAACGCGATCTTTTATTCCCAAACATGATCATCGGCATCGGGATTGACCTGTGCGATGCCAGCCGCATCCGGGACATGCCTGGACGCGAACGTTTTTTGACGCGCTTTTTTACGCCGGAGGAGCGGGCGTACTTTGATGGCCGCGGCGTAGCGTGTGATGATTCGGTGGCCGCCTGCTATGCCGCCAAGGAAGCGTTTTTAAAGGCGCTGGGCACCGGCATCAGCGAGGCTG
>JAGVSV010000042.1 GCA_019137115.1 Bacillota bacterium | reverse complement strand
CGATCATGAAAAGCGCCAGCAGGACAAACAGCATCCGCCGCTTCATAGGCTGTCCTCCCCAGCAAACAGCGGGAACGCTGCAAAACCGATCCATTTGGCCACGCGGCCGCTGAAATGGGTGTTCAGCCGGGCATTGTACGCCGCGGCAGACGCATTGTACGGGGATTCCGTCACCAGCAGCGCGGACTGTTCGATGGCCTGGGGCAGCATCTGGTTGACGTACATCCGGTCGCGCGCGTCGGCTTTTACGCTGTCCAGCGCGCGCAGGGAAGCCAGCACTGCGTCGGCGGCGCGGCTGATGTTTTGGTCCAGCGCCCACAGCTCGTCCATCGGCAGGGAGCTTTTGCTTTCGGAAAGCCTGGCGCGCAGTTCGGCCACGTTGCTGTCATCCTGCGGCAGGTGGCGGCTGGCCACCGTCAGGATGTTCTGTGCCGCGCCATGGCGCGCCGCGACCAGCTGTATCAGTTGGTCGCGGTCATGGTTCACGTCCTCCCGCTCCTGGTTGAAACTGCGGTACGCGCCAATACCGATGGCGGCAACAACCATGGCAACCATCAGCAGAAAGGCCAGTACCGCCACCGCCGGGCGGTAGAAGCGGTTGGTCATGTCAGCCGTTGATCAGGCGGTTTTTCAGCTCGTCCTCCATCTTGACAAGGACCTTTTCCGCCTCCACGCGCTTCTGTCGGCCTTCGGCCTGGATGCGCACCACTTCGTTCATCGTGTCGATCAGCGACTGGTTGGTTTTGACCAGCGTCTCGATGTCGATGATGCCGCGCTCTGCTTCTTTAGCGGTCTCGATGGTGCCCATCTTGAGGGTTTCGGCGTTCTTCTTGAGCAAATCATTGGTCATGTTGGTGACCGTGCGCTGCGCCTGCATGGCCTGGCGGGAATGTTCCATGCCGATGGCCAGCACCATCTGGTTTTTCCACAGCGGCAGGGTGTTAACCAGCGTGGACTGGATGCGCTCGATCAACAGCGCGTTGTTGTTTTGCAAAAGGCGGATCTGCGGCGCCATCTGCAGGCTGATCTGCCGGGTGAGCTTTAGGTCATGCAGCTTCTTTTCAAAGCGGTCGCCGGCGGCGTCCAGGTCGCTGGCCTTCTGGGCGTCCATGGTGTCCTTGGTTTCGGTGGCTTTGGCCTTGGCTTGTACGACCTCATTGGCGCGGAACTGCTCCAGGCGCTTTTCACCGGCCACGATGTACATGGTCAGCTCCTTGAAGTACTGCAGGTTCATGTCGTACAGGTGGTTGAACATCGACACGTCCTTGAGCAGCATCACCTGGTGGGTTTCCAGCGTGCCAGCGATGCTCTCCACGTTCTCTGACACATTGTCAAAGCGCGAGCGCACCTGCGCCACATAGCGGTCGGCGCTGGTGAACAGCGCGCGCAAGCCCTTTGGCTTTTCGCTGGAGCGCTCGAAGTTCTTCAGCTCGCCAATCAGGTTGGTCAGCAGGTCGCCCACGTTGCCGGCGTCCTTGTTCTGGATGCCTTCCAGGATGGAATCGGCAAAGTCGGATACCTTTTTCTGCGCGTCAGCGCCGTAGAGCATCACGTGCTGCGGGTCGGCGATGTCGATCTGCCTGGAAAAGTCGGTAACGGCCTTCTGCTCGTCCTCGGACAGCGTGGCGTTCAGTTGCGCGGCGATGGCGGCGTTGGCGTCCGGAGCCGCGGGTTCCTTGGCTTCCTGCTGGGCCTGACTCAGCTCGTTGACCACCTGCTCGACGCGGTAGCGCTCGGCGGTGTCGGGGCTCAGGGTGAGCACCGGCACGGGGGTGGAAGCGGTGTTCAGGTCGTTTTCGGGTGTTTGCTCGGTCATGTCGTTTCCTCCTTCTTCGCCTGGGCCTGGGCCTGCGCGGCGCCGCCATAGGCGCCAATGCCCGCGTCCGTCAGGCTGTCCTGTTTAAGCATGGTCTCCAATACGTCAATGTCGGTGGATATATCCAGCATGCTGTCGTGGTTGAGCATGTCCAGCTGCTTGTTGAAAGCCCCGACCACCACGTCCATGGCGGATTCGATCTTCCGGCGCGTCTGGTCGGCGGTAGCGCCGCGCACCTCGCGCTCGTCCATGGTGCGGTAGCTTTTGAGCATTTTGAGGGTTGTGGGCAAATAGTATTCCATAAACCGGCGGATCTGCGGCGCCTTGTTTGGCCGCTCCGCCACGGTGCGGAAGATGCGGTCGGACACCTTACGGATATCGTCAATCTGTTTGGAGAGCACCGGGTCGGGGATCAAATCATTCTCCAGCTGGATGTCCCGGAGCAAGCCCTGCCCGCGCTCGATCAACTCATCCACGTGGGCGATGCCGGTGGTGGGCATGTCGGTCATGGCGGGGGCGTTCTGGCTGGTGTCCAGGCCGGAGCCCATGATGGACGCCACGCGCCCGCCCAGCAGCGCCACGGCGCCCATGATCAGATAATCCGTCAGGCGATTCAATGGGAACAGGGCGGAATAGCCCAGCGCCAGCACGCCCGCGGCAACAAAGCCCCAGATCATGCCCTTGACCGGCGATGTGGACTGGTTTTTGCGCTTCCTTTTTGCCATTGCTGCTCCCTTCCACGTGGCGCGTCGCACGCCTGTACACACAAGGCCCTAAAATGCCATGCTATACGGGCGCAGTATACCATACGCGCCCTGCCCCGTACAATGAAATGCCCGTGCAGCTCCATGCGGTGCGGGGTATGTGCTATAATGTTACCCGAAGGTTTACCATGATCAAACATATGGAGGTTGGGTATGGACAGGCAGTATGGAATCCAGTTGTACAGCGTGCGCGACCGCACGCCCACGGACATGAAGGGCGTGCTGGAGGATCTGGCAAAAATGGGCTACAAAATGGTGGAGTTCGCCGGCTTCTTCGGGCACAGCGCCGAGGATGTGGTGAAGATGCTCAAGGACACGGGGCTGACCGTGTGCGGCACGCACTCGGGGCTCAATGACCTGCTGACGGACTATGACAAAACCATCGCTTATCACAAGGCCATCGGCAACAAGAACTACATCATCCCTGGTCATGACCTGAGCAGCAAGGCAAAGCTGGAAACCTTTGTCGAGCAGGTCAACCGCCTGAAGCCGCTGATGGAAAAAGAAGGCATCAAGCTGGGCTACCACAACCACGCGCACGAGTTTGCGCCCAATGAGGACGGCAGCATGATTTATGACACGCTGCGCGCCGAAACCGACCTGTGGCTGGAACTGGACACCTACTGGGCGTACAAGGGCGGCCAGGACGCCGTGCGGCTCATGGAGGAGCTCAAGGACCGTCTGTTCTTTGTGCATTTGAAAGATGGGCTGAGCGACGGCAGCGGGCTGCCGCTGGGCCAGGGCACCGCGCCGGTCAAGGCGGTGCATGACAAGGCGCTGGCAATGGGCGTGCCGATGGTCGTGGAAAGCGAAACCCTGTCCCCCAGCGGCACCGAGGAAGCGCTGGTGTGCATCAACTACCTCAAATCTCTGGAATAGGACGGCATCGTATATGACCAAATCGAAAGTCTATTTCACCGATTTCCGTGCGCGCGGCGACGAAAACCTGATGGAAAAGCTGGTGCGCCTGTGCAAGGCGGCGGGCATGGAAACCATTGACTTCAAGGAACAGTTCACCGCCATCAAAATGCACTTTGGCGAACCGGGCAATCTGGCGTTCCTGCGCCCGAACTATGCCAAAGCCATCGTGGACTATGTGGCAAGGCTGGGCGGCAAACCCTTCCTGACGGACTGCAACACGCTGTACCCCGGCGCGCGCAGAAACGCACTGGATCACCTGAGCGCGGCGTATGAGAACGGCTTCAGCCCGTTCTCCGCCGGCTGCCACGTGATCATCGCCGACGGCATCAAGGGCATGGACCATCAGGACGTCCAGATCAACGGCGAGGTGGTGCGCGTGGCGCGCATCGGGCGAGCCATCATGGACGCCGACGTGTTCATCTCGCTGACGCATTTCAAGGGCCACGAGGCCACCGGCTTTGGCGGGACGCTCAAAAACATCGGCATGGGCTCCGGATCGCACGAGGGCAAAAAGGAAATGCACGCCGCCGAAAAGCCCGCGGTCGACCGCGATGCCTGCGTGGGGTGTGAAACCTGCCTGACCGCGTGCGCGCATGACGCGATCGCCATGTCCGAGGGCAAGGCATTCATCGACACCGGCAAGTGCACGGGCTGCGGCCGCTGCATCACCACCTGCCCCTACGGCGTGATCCAGCCGATGGACAAGCGCTCGGCTGAGATTATCGTCAAGAAGATCGCCGAGTACACTTGGGCCGTCGTCAAGGACAGGCCATGCTTCCACATCTCGCTGATCATGGACGTGTCGCCGTTCTGCGACTGCTACGCCAACAACGACGCGCCCATCGTGCCGGATGTGGGCATGCTGGCTTCCTTTGACCCGGTGGCGCTGGATCAGGCGTGCGCCGAGCTGGTCAACCAGCAGACCCCCAACCCCAACAGCATGCTGGGCGAGGTCAAGGAGCACCACGGCGACCACTTCCACGCGCTGTTTGCCGAAACCGAATGGCAAACCGGCCTTGCCCACGGCGAAAAGATCGGCCTAGGCACGCGGGCGTACGAACTGATTACGATGCGATGATCCGGCTGCTGCTGGCGCTGTTGTGCCTTCTGCCGCTGAATGCCCTCGCACAGGGGGACGTGGCCATCACGGAACTCATGGCGCGTAACGGGGTGTACCAGAACGGCGAGGCGCACGACTGGCTGGAAGTAACCAACACAAACAGGCAGGCGGTATCGCTTGCCGGATGGGGCCTGAGCGATGACGCCCAGGCCCCGTTTGCGTTTGTGTTCCCGGAGGGTACGCGCCTTGCCCCCGGTGAGCCGGTGCTGGTGTGGTGCGTGGGCGACACGGGACCCGAGGTCAAAGGAGCGTTGAATGCCCCGTTTAAGCTCAGCGGCGATGGGGAAACATTGTACCTGACCGACCCAGATGGCACGATCGTGCAGGCGCTGCCTTTTCCGCGGCAGTTCGGCAACACGGCGTGGGGCGTGCCGGGCGGCGGGCAGGCATACGGCTTTTTTGAGGAAGCAACGCCGGGAAAGCCCAACGGCGACGAGGTGTTTCAGCAGCGTGTTGCGCCGCCGGAGGGACTGCGGGGGCGGTTCTTTCAGGGAGAGCTGTTGGTCACGCTGACAGCCGCGCCGGGCGCAGACATCCGCTATACGCTGGACGGCAGCGAGCCGACGCGCGCGTCGATGTTGTATGAGACGCCGCTGGTAGTTAAAGCCACCACCGTCCTGCGCGCGCGGGCGTTCGCGGACGGGCTGCTGCCCAGCGAGACCGCCGCCGCCACCTATATCGCCGAGGAACTGCCGGCCTACCCGGTGGTGTCGCTGATCGCGGACGAAAAGCACCTATTTGACGAAAAGACCGGCGCGCTGTCCAAGGGGACGGGCAGCAC
>JAGVSV010000190.1 GCA_019137115.1 Bacillota bacterium | reverse complement strand
CCGCCTGCGCGATGTACCGGTCCCACTCCCGCTGCGCTTCCTCGGGGGTCAGCAGCATCAGCACCACCTTGTTGGGCAGGCAGACGATTGCGTTGCCCAGCACGCGCGCATCCCGGTTGTCCAGTGTCACGATGCCCTGCAGCACGCAGTCCTGGTTCTCGCAGGTGGATGAGTGCATCTGTACGGACCCCTCGGTCACCCGCGCCACGTTGAGCTTGCCGTCCGGCTGGGGCAGCTCAATATCCCGGCTTTCGGTCAGCGGAAAGGGAACAAACACCACATTGTCCACCTGCACGCTCAGGTAGGCGTCTGCAGGCGGAAGCGTCATAGCCGGCCCGGCGGAGGCGGTTTCGCCCGATGGGGTGGCGGTGGATGCGGCGCCCGACGCGGCTGGCGTTTGGGTCACCACCGGCAGCCGAGCGCCGCTGATGCCGCCGGAACCTTGCGGCAGCACTTTGGCCAGAAGAAAAACCGCGGCCGCGATGATCAGCACCCCGGCCAGCAGCCAAATGTCCCTGCGTTTCAAGCGCTTCCTCCTTCAGGAAAGTGCCTCACATTATCACATAATGCCCGGTGCGGGCAAGCATTTACCCGTAGGTCAGGCGGATGGTGTGCGCCGTGCCCCAGATATAATACGTCAGATAGAGGTCGCGCACGGCGTTGCCGCCGGCGCGGGTCAACAGGATGCACTGGATCGCGCGGGTTGCCCCCGCCGGGATGTCCACCGGTTCGTTCACATTGCGGTGCATGGACGCCGCCGGAGAGATCGCCAGCACGTCGCCCTCCACCGGCCCCACCTGAAGCTCCGCCATGCGTGCGCCGATGAGCCCCCGGTTTTTGACATCCACGGTGTAGATAAAGAAGGCATAATCCTGCGCGGTGCCGGTAAAGTCCCCGCCAAAGGCTGTCCCCTGCGCGGCCTCGCGCAGCAGCGCGGTTTGCCACCGGGCATATTCATCGGGGCGCTCGCTGGCCGGCACCACCTGCACCTGCCGCACCTCATACGCCAGCGTAGTGTTGACCGCGGCGTACACCACCACCCCGCCGGCCGCCAGCACGCAGACGACCAGCACCAGGGCGACCGCCCTCACGGCTGGGTACCGTTGGAGAGGATCTCGTTCATGCGCTGGATCATTTCGGTGTCCTTCAAACGGAACTTGATCTCCACGCGACGGGAGGCGTCCATGTTTTCGCTGCCGTCCGCGTTCAGGATGGGATTGGAGAAGCTGCGGCCCTTGGCCGTCAGGATTTTGGTCAGCAGCTGACGCTGCTCGGCATTGAGGGACGGGATTTCCAAGGCAAACTTGGCCACCGCCAGCGCGCGGTCCTGCGAAAGCTCCAGGTTGAACATGTAGCTGCCCTTGCTGTCGGTGTGGCCTTCGATGATGATCTCGGCCAGGAAATCCCTGTATTCGGGACGCATCAGCACGCTTAGGTACACGGGGATGATGCGCTGCAGCTGCGCCTGACCGGACGGCGAAATCATGTCGCGGCCAGATTCAAACATCAACTGGCTGTCCAGGATAATGTCGCCGGTTGTGGCGTCCACCTTGGCGGCCACCGCGGCCTGTGACAGCGCGCGGGACAGGTCCTGGATGATGGCGGTGCGCACGCCCAGCAGGTCGTCCAGCTGCCGTTGCTGGCTGCTGAGCGCTTCCTGCAGCGCGCCCAGGGCGATCTCCTGGCTAGCCAGCGCGGTTGCCTGTTCGCTGAGCTTCAGTTGCAGCAGCGCCTGTTCCTCTTCCTTGGTTTTCAGCGCGGTCTGTGCGGCAAACAGGTCGGCTTTCTGCTGGGTCAGCTGGATCTGGATGCTGGCCAGCTCCTCCTCCTTACCCAGCAGCGTCACCTGCGCGGTACGCAGGTCTTCCTCGCGCTGGGTTAAGGTGATCTGCGTCCGGTCCAGCTCGGCCTTCTGCGCTTCCAGCTCCTGGGTTTTGATCTCCAGCAGGCTGTAATATTGATAGATGCTGAACGTCACCGCCAGGATAAACACCAGCAGCAGCGACGAGAGCATATCCGAAAACGAGATCCAGTAGGACCCGACATCCGCCCGCCCCAGGCGGCTGCGTTTCTTTTTGCCGTAGGACACCATGTCAGGCGCCTGCCGCCATCTGTTCCACGGCGGTCACCGCGCGGTTGAGCGCGGCGGTCATGTCCGCCATGGCCTGCTGCATCTTGCTGATGCCGGCCAGCTCCACCACCTGGCCGCCCTTGGTGTCCCCCTGCGCGGCATACTCGGACAGCTGCTTGCCCAGCTTGTCCATCATGTCGTGCATGTTTTCCTCAAACATGCCCATCGTGCGCGCGAGTCCCGTGGAGATGTTCTCCACGAAGTTGGCGTAGCTGTCCCCCAGCTTTTTGGAGCTCTGCGCCATCTCATTGGCCACATCGTGGGCGCGTCCGGCGGCGGCGTCGCTTTGCTTCTCCACGGCTTCCAGCACCCGCCCGCTCCAGGAGGCGTACTGCTGCATCTGCTGCTCCATGTCGGCCTGTCCGGCTTGCAGGCGCACATAGCTGTCGGACTGCTGCTTCAAGGAGCCGTACATGCTGCCCAGCATGGCGGACATCTGCTCAGTGTACTCGGTCTGCTCGGACTGGGCCTGGGTCAGCTCCGACACGAAGCCCTCAAAGCGCTCCACCACGGACTGGGACACCGCGTTGGTGCGCTGGATGTTCTCAAGGATCGCGTCGGCGGCCGCCATTGTGCGGTTGACGGCCTCATAGCTCACCCCCTGGGCCTGGTTGATGCCGCTTAACGTCTGCGCCAGCTGCACAAACTGGCCGCCCAGCGCGTTGTTCATCTGACCAACAAACTGGTTGACGATCCGGCCCAGGCCTTCGATCTGTCCCTGGGTTTCTGCCACGATGAAGCTGTTGATGGACTGGCCGATCGGCGTAAAGGCATTCTGGACGGCCACCTCAATGCCGCTGGCCAGCCGCGCGTTAAGCTCATTGGCGCTGCGGCTCAGGAACGCAGCCTGATCCTCCTTATAAAGGATGTCGTGCACCACGGGGTCCACCGGGCGCTGCATGACCAACTCACGGAACGCGTCGACAAAATCCGCCTGCGCGCTCAGCGCAGCGCCCTGCGCGGAGCGGTAAAAGATATTGAATACCAGCGAGCTTGCAAGCCCCGCGATGGAGGTGCCATACGCAAAGGCGATGCCGCCGATCATTGTGGAAATGCTTTCCATCGTGCGGTCGGCCGACGTGACGTCCAGGTTGCCGATGCCGCGCATCAGCCCGATAAACGTGCCCAGAATGCCCAGCGAGGTCAACAGGCCGGGGATGACCTCCGCCAGCTGTACATGGGCATAGTCGGCAAACAGGTCGTCCGGCTGCACATATTCCTCTACATCGGTACTCAAGCCCCGGGCGTCCAGCTGTTCTGCGTTCATCAGGAAGCGCCGCCACTGCGTCTGCATCGGGCGACCGAGGAACAGGTGATCCTGCCACACCGGGCGCGTGCCTTCCCGCACGGTCATCAGCTCCAGCGCGCGCACCGCGCGCCGCAGCAGACGTGCCGCGCGACGGAAGGGCATGATGCATTTCGCAAACCCGATCAGCGTCACCGCGGCGATCGAACCATAGATGAGCGCGTCGACCAACTGGCCGGGAATGCTTGCAAGCAACTCCTTCATGGGTTCACCGCCTCCAACATGATGCCCATATTGTAACGATTCTTTCGTACAAACGCAATACTTTCGTCAAATGTTACATGCCCGGGCGCGTTGTAACCGTTCGCAAACGCATGCTACAATGGGCGCGTTCTATGGTTGCCCGGAAAGGAGAAACAATGCCATCGCTGGTGAGCACGTTGGTGCGCTCGCAGATTGGGTTGATCAGCCCGATTACGAAAAACATGGATCTGGACCAATCCCGCCGCCTGCAGGACAGCCTGGCCAAACTGGGCCGCGGCCCGCTGTCGGCTGTGGTTCGCTTCAAGCAGGTGGATTTCCCGGGTTTTTCCTGCGCGTGGGCCATCCCGCTGCGCGGGGTGGTGCGCTGTGCCGCGCTGTACCTGCACGGCGGTGCCTATACGGCGGGCACGCTGCCCTACGCCAAGCGCTTTGGCGGGGAGCTGGCGCGCAACACCGGCCGGGCGATCTTCTGTGTGGGGTACCGCCTGGCGCCCGAGAACCCGTTCCCCGCGGCGCTGGACGACGCCGTAACGGCGTACCGCCACATGCTCACGCGCTTTGAGCCGGCGGAAATCGCGGTCATCGGCGAATCGGCGGGCGGGGGTCTGACCTACGCGCTGCTGCAGCAACTCAAAGCCGAAGGGTTGCCAATGCCGGCGTATGTGGTGGCGATCTCCCCGTGGACCGACCTGACCATGCAGCGCGAGAACCCCGAACGCGAAGCCCTGGACCCGCTGCTGGACCGGGCGGCGCTGCTGGAAAGCGCGATGCTGTACGCAGCCGGTAACCCGCTGGATGACCCGCTGATCTCCCCGCTGTTTGGTGATCTGGACGGCATGCCGCCGTCGCTGATATTTGTAGGCACCGACGAAATCCTGTATGAGGACTCGGTGCTGCTGGACGAAAAGCTGCGCGCCCAGGGGTGCGAAAGCACGCTGGTGGTGCAGGAGGGCATGTGGCATGTGTATGTGTTTTACGGCGTGCCGGAGTCCAAGCTTGCCTTTTCCATGATCCGCTCGTTCCTGCGCTGCCCGGACGACGCCTGCGATGTCGAAACGGAGTAAGCGGACGGCCGGCCCGGAGTGGCTCAAGCTGGACAACGCGGCCAAGATTTACCCCGCCGTGCGCTCACGCAAATGGACGGCGCTGTACCGGCTGTCCGTCACGCTGACGGATGTGGTGGACGAAGCGGTGCTGGCCAAGGCGCTGGAGAACACTGTCCGCCGCATCCCCTTTTTCGCATACAGGCTGCGGCGCGGCTTTTTCTGGTTTTACCTGGACCGCCAGCCGGTCATGCCAACGCCCGAACCTGATGTGGTCAACCCCCTGGTGCGCATGCAAATCAGCCGCGAGAATCCGTTCCTGTTCCGCATCCGCGTGTGGAACAAGCGCATCGCCATCGAGATTTTCCACGCGCTGACCGACGGCACCGGCGGGCTGGTATTCTTGATGACCATGACCGCGGAATATCTGCGGCTCAAATATGGCACGGTATGCGGGCCATCGCCCTACATCCTAGACACGCGCGAGAAACCGCAAGCCGAGGAGATGGAGGACAGCTTCCTGAAGTACGCGCGCAAGGCGCGCCGCTCGCGCACCGAGAGCCGGGCCTATCCCCTGCGCGGCACGCCGGGCGACCCGGCGCACCTGCGCGTGATCACCGGCCGGCTGCCCACTCAGGCGCTGTACAACAAGGCCAAGGAGCACGGGGTCACCGTCAATGTGTTCCTGGCGAGCCTGCTGCTGAAGGCGCTGTACGAAATCGCACG
>JAGVSV010000274.1 GCA_019137115.1 Bacillota bacterium | reverse complement strand
GGGTACATCGACCGCCGTGCCGTGGCGCCCGCTGCCTTCCTGCTGTGCGCGGCGCTGTTGCTGGGGCTGTCCGGCGCGATGACGCTGCCCGCTTGGCTGTGCGCAGTGGCGCTGACGGTGCTCAGGGCGGCGCTGGACGCGGCGTGGGGGCATCGCGCGGCGGAGCGCGCCGGATGGTTTCTGGCGCGGCAAGCCGTGTACATCGCGCTGGCGCTGGTGCTGACCGCGCTGATCGTGGGCGGGCATGACGCGCGTTCGCTCATTGCCTGGTGCGGCCATTGCCTGCACGCGCTTGCGGGGCGGGACATGACAGGATCGATCCCCGCGCTCGCGGCCCTCATGATGGCGCTGTGGCTGCTGCTGTGGCTGACCGCAGGCTCCGGCACCCTGATCGGTTTGACGCTGACCACCCTGCGCCAGCGGGAGCCGGTTGCAGCGACCGATGCCGACGCCGGCGAACCTGTTGGCCTGGACCCCCGCATGGGCCTGTTCATCGGCTGGGCGGAGCGCGTGCTGACGCTGCTGCTCATCATGGCAGGGGCCTACACCGGCCTGGGTGTGCTGGTTTCGGTCAAAACCGCCGCGCGCTTTCCGGAGTTCAAGTCCCGCGCGTTTGCGGAGTACTACATCTTGGGCACACTGTTGAGCCTGCTGTGCGGCATTGTGCTCTCGGCGCTGCTGGTGGGCTTGCTGGACAGCGTGTAGCCCGTTTTCCTACAATACTTCGCCGCTTGATAGTCAAAGAGGGCGGCCAGGGGGACATGGATGCTCTTTTCCAGCCTGACGTTTCTGATCTGGTTTTTGCCCACGGTGCTGATCGTGCACACGCTGCTGCCGCAGCGCTGGCGCAACGCCTTTTTGCTGTGCGCCAGCGTGTTTTTCTATGCCTGGGGCGAGATCCGCTATGTGCCGCTGGTGCTTTTGTCCATGACGCTCAACTACTTTTTCGGCTTGCAGGTGGGCAGCGGGAAGCGCGGCAAGCGGAAATTCTGGCTGGTGGTATCGGTGCTGTTCAACTTTGGCGCGTTGGTGTATTACAAGTACGCCGGTTTCCTGATGGATGTGCTGGGGCTGGGCGCGTGGGCGCCGGTGGTCGTGATGCCGCTGGGCATCAGCTTTTATACGTTCCAGACCCAGGGGTACGTGGTGGACGTGTTCCGGGGCAAGGTGCCGCCGGAAAAAAACGCGATCAACCTGATGACCTTCATCCTGCTGTTCCCGCAGCTGATCGCCGGGCCCATCGTGCTGTACACCGACGTGGCAAAGGAGCTCAAGGTGCGCTCCCTGCTGCCCGAATACTTCGAGAAGGGCATGGGGCAGTTCATCATGGGGCTGGCGGCAAAGGTGCTGCTGGCCAACCCGTTGGGCGCCCTGACCGAACAGGTGACCCTGCGCGCGGCATCCTCCGCCCCCGCCCTGTGGCTGGCCACGCTGGCCGGCGTGCTGCAATTGTATTTTGACTTTGCCGGGTATTCCCAGATGGCCATCGGCATGGGCAATATGCTGGGGTTCCGGTTCCCGAAAAACTTTGATTTTCCGCTGTCCGCCACCAGCATGCGCGCGTTCTGGCGGCGCTGGCACATGACGCTGGGCGTGTGGCTGCGGGACTATGTCTACATCCCATTGGGCGGCAGCCGCGGCAAGCCATGGCGCACGTTTCTCAACCTGTTCGTGGTGTGGCTGTTTTCCGGGCTGTGGCACGGCGCGGACTACAACCATGTGCTGTGGGGGCTGTGGTTCTTTTTGTGGATCGCGCTGGAGCGCACGCGCTACGGCACATTCGTGGACGCGCACCCGGGGTACGGATTTGTGTACACGCAGCTGATGTTCCTGATCGCCTGGCCGCTGTTCCATTACAGCGTGCCAGCGGATGCCCTGCATCATTTTACAAGGATGTTCTCGACGGTGTGGTCGACCGATGTGCTATACTTGCTTCGGGATCACGGGGTGTTGTTGTTGATAGCGGTGATTGCCTGCCTGCGCCCGGTGGCGCGGCACGCGGCAGAATGGGGCCGCCGCTGGCCGGTGCTGCGGGTGGCGGCCGGACTGACGGTGCTGATCCTGTGCCTGGCGGCGCTGGTCAACGAGAACTACAACCCGTTCATCTATTTCCGGTTTTAGCGAGGTGTGCATGCGCGCGATCCGGCGTTGTCCGCTGGCGGTTCTGGCCCTGCTGTTGTTGGCGGCTTTGGCCGTGGCGTCCGTCGCGCTGCCGGACAGAACGTACAGCGATCTGGAAAACCGCCCGCTGGCCGAGGCCCCGCAATGGGATGCAGGCGCCTATCTGTCCGGACAGGCCATGCGCCGGTGGGACACCTATGTGGATGACCATCTGGCGCTGCGCGATGAATTCATGATGCTCAACGCCGTCAAGGACGCGGCGCTGCTGCGCACCCAGCGGCAGGGCGTGCTGCTGATGGCGGACGGCCGGATGGCCGAAGTGGCCGACAACCTGACGCCGGGCGCTTTTCCCGCCAATATCCAAGCCATGCAAACGCTGGGCGAAAACGTGAACCTGCCGGTGACCCTCTTAATGATTCCGCTGCCCACGCAGGTGTACACCGATGCCCTGCCCCCGTACTACCCGCACACCGATGTGCAGGCGCTGGTGCAGGAACCGCTGGCCCAGACCACGGTGAACGTGGTGGACGCGCTCCCGGCGCTGGCCGCGGCACAGGGCGAAACCTACTACCGCACCGACCATCACCTGACCGCGCTGGGCGCGCAGGTGGCGCTTCAGCCGCTGTGGGATCGATGGGGCATGTTGCCGTCAGAACCGGACAACACCCTGACCGCGCCGGACTTTTACGGATCGTTTTATTCCCGCGCGCCCGCGCCGTGGATTGCGCCGGACACGCTGACGTTTTCGCTGTACGAAGGGCTGACGCTGGCCGTCAGCGACCATGAGGTGACCGGCCTGTACGACGCGGCGCTGCTTTTAAGGCGCAACAAGTACGCGGCGCTGCTGTACAACAACCCGCCGGAATTGACGCTCACCAACCCCAACGGCCATGGCACGCTGCTGGTGCTGCGCGATTCCTACGCGTCGGCGATGCTGCCGGCGCTTTCAGCCCGGCACGAGCGCGTGATCGCGGTGGACCCGCGCTTTTACAATGGCGACCTGATGGCCCTGTGCCAGAATATGCAAGTGGAGAGGATTTTATGTCTGTACGGAATCAATGCGCTCTTAACCGACCGCAACCTGCCTCGTTTGGTCAGCGCCTTGTAGCGGCCATTGCGCTGATACTGGCGCTGATGCTGGCCTTCCCGGTGATGGCCGAGGATGACCCCTTCCCCAAGGTGTCGCAGGTGAAGTTCCCGGAGCACCCGGCGCCTTTTGTGCCAATATTATCCGAGCCGGTGTCCGTCGAATACTTCTATGACGCAGTGCTGGTGGGCGATTCGTTGGCCGAGGGGTTCAGGCTGAGCAACGTGCTGCCGGACATCACGGTGCTGGCCAAGATCGGGCAGTCCGCCGGCGGTATCCTGACCACCCGCAGCTACAAGCTGGACGGCAAAAGCGTCAAGCTGGTGGATTACCTGCACGCCGTCGCCCCCGGCAAGGTGTACCTGTGGATCGGCAGCAACGGCATTGACCAGTTCAAGGTCAGCCACATCGTGCCGCAGTACGCCAAAATGCTGGACATGCTGGTCACCGAGTTCCCGGACACGATCTTCTATGTGATGTCCTTAGCGCCCATCATCGAGTCGCGCGCTCGCAAGAAATACCCCAACTACACCAACAAGAAGATCATCGAGTTCAACCAGGAGCTGGTGCGCCTAGCGGGGGAGCGCAACTGCTATTACCTGCCGGTGCACGAGGTTCTGGTGGATGAGAAAAACGCGCTTACGCTTAGCTTCTCCGCCGGGGACGGCATCCACATGAAGCAGGAGGGCTACCAGCTGGTGGCCGATTTCCTGCTAACCCACGCACTGACCAGATAGGAGGCACCATGCCCGCAATCCGCCCCACCCGCCTGCGCCTGCTGATGGTACTGGTGCTGGCGGCGCTGCTGGCAGGCTGCACCCCCAAAGCGCCGCCGCCCGCCCAGCAGGTGATGGACGCCGTGCGCGCCGCCCAGCCTTTCGCCGAGATGACCGACATGCCGAAAAAGCAGCTCGCCAGCTATTTGGCGCTGGAGGAAACCTGGCTGACCGACGCGGCCGCTGCCTTTGACGTCACCCGCTATACCCCGGAAGCCGTGATCATATTGACCGCAAAGGACAATACGGCCCGTGACGAGCTGCGCAAGGCGCTGCAGACGTACCGGGACACGCTGCTGGAGGAGTACCGTACCTACCTGCCTGAGGAAATGCCCAAGATCGAGCAGGCGGTCGTGCGCGAAAAGGGCCTGCAGCTGGCGCTGGTGATCTCGCCGGACGACCAGAAAACGGCCCAGGCGCTGGACGCCGTCTGGAAATAATCTGAACAATCCCGGGTGACGGGCGCGCCTTTGGCTGCCCCGCCGCCCCTGTATACCAAGGAGGCCAGTATGTCCTATCCCGAAATCATCGCCATCCCCAACAACCCCGCCCTGGAAGGCATGGCCGAGGTGCTGCCCGACATCGTGTACGCGTCCCCCGGCGGGCACGACCTCAAACTGTCCGTCATCCGCCCCTGGCATGACCAGGACGCGCCGCGCAAGCCGCTGCCGCTGGTTTTCTTTATCCAGGGCAGCGGGTGGACATCGCCCAACATCCATTACCAGCTGCCGCAGCTGTCGCGCTACGCGCAGATGGGCCGCGTGGTGGCCACCATCACCCACCGCAACGCGCTGGATGGCCACCCTTTCCCGGCGTTTTTACAGGACGCCAAAGCCGCGCTGCGCTACCTGCGCGCCAACGCGGAGGAACTGGGCATTGACCCCACGCGCGTGTGCGCCTTTGGCACGTCCTCCGGCGGCAACACGGCGCTGCTGATGGGCCTGACCGGGGATGACCCCCGCTACAAAACCGCCGACCATAACGACCAGTCCGACGCCGTTTCCTGCGTGATCGACTGTTTTGGCCCCACCGACCTGCGCATGGTGGGCAAACAGCTGGCGGAAGCGGCCATCGACTGGCCGGTGTTTCTGGAGCTGGTAGCCGACCGCGACCCCGTGCAGGTGATGACCGAAATGAGCCCCATCACCCACATCCAGAAGGGCAAGCCATACCCGCCGTTCCTGCTGATCCACGGCGATGACGACACCGTCGTTCTCTATGACCAGAGCGTGCAGATGTATCACGCGCTGTGCGACGCCGGCGTATACGCCCGGCTGATCCGCGTGATCGACGCCCCGCACGAGGGCAATTTCTGGAGCGGACGGCTGCACGGCCTGATCGCGGATTTCCTTAAACAGAAGCTCTAGGCCATCGCAAAGCCCGGGCACATGGCGGACATCCAAGCCACGTGCCCGGTTTTTTGTTGC
>JAGVSV010000098.1 GCA_019137115.1 Bacillota bacterium | reverse complement strand
CTGGGACGGGGTTTCAAATTTTATTAACTGCGGCAGGACGGGCTCACGCATGCCCAGCAAGCCTTTGACGCCGTCCACCGCCACGTTCGTCGCGCGGCGGGCAGAACCCATGATGCCGGTGGAGTTTGCCGGCACAAACATCTGGATCGCCGCAAACGCCACGCCCAGCGCCAGCACGATGGCCAGAAGCACCCACGGCCAGCGCCGCGGGGCGAATTCCTCGTCCTCATCATCGTACAGATTGCGGCCATACGCATCCTGGTTGTAGATGGGCTGAGGCTGCGGCGCGTACGCCGGATCGTCGGCATATTCCACGGGCCGCGCGGGGCGGCTGTACGGGGAGGGCGGTGCTTGCTCAGGCTCCGGCGGGTAGGACGGTCGCCGCGGCTCGGCTGGCTCTATCGGATATTCGGGCTCTTGATATGGTTGGTTGGACAATAGAACCTCCTAACGCTGGCCTAAAAGGCGATCCGCTCGGAAATGTACGGACGCAGATCGCCAATCGCCACGCGTTCCTGCTGCATCGAATCGCGCTCCCGCACGGTCACCGTGCCTGTGGGCTCGGTGTCAAAATCGACTGTGATGCACAACGGCGTGCCGATCTCATCCTGGCGGCGGTACCGCTTGCCGATGGATCCGGTTTCGTCATACTCAATCATGAAGTCCCGGGCGAGGTCCTGGTAAAGCGCCTGCGCGGCTTGCCCCAGCTTGTTCTTCTGCAGCGGCAGCACGGCGGCTTTGTACGGCGCCAAGGCCGGGTGCAGACGCAGAACCACACGGGTGTCGTTCTCCAGCTGCTCCTCCTCATAGGCGTTGGCCAGGAATGCCAGCGCCGCGCGGTCGGCGCCCAGCGAGGGCTCCACCACATAGGGAATGTAGCGCTCATTGGTGACCGGGTCGATGTATTCCATGTTTTCGCCGCTCTGGTTCTGGTGCGCGGTCAGGTCAAAATCCGTACGGTCGGCAACGCCCCACAGCTCGCCCCAGCCAAAGGGGAACAAGAACTCAAAGTCTGTGGTGGCTTTGGAATAATGAGACAGTTCCTCGGGCTTGTGATCACGCAGGCGCAGGCTTTCCGGCTTGATGCCCAGATCCAGCAGCCACTGGTGACAGAACGCGCGCCAATAGGCGAACCATTCCAGATCCTCGCCGGGCTTGCAGAAAAACTCCAGTTCCATCTGCTCAAACTCCCGCGTGCGGAATATGAAGTTGCCCGGCGTAATCTCATTGCGGAAGGACTTACCAATCTGGCATACGCCCATGGGCAGACGGCGGCGCGTGGAGCGGATGATGTTCTTAAAATTGACAAAGATGCCCTGTGCGGTTTCCGGCCGCAGGTAGATTTCGGCGGCGCTGTCCTCGGTCACGCCCTGGTGTGTGCGGAACATCATGTTGAACTTGCGGATCGCAGTAAAATCCCGTTTGCCGCACTCGGGGCAAGGGATGTCATGGTCCTTGATGTAGGCTTCCAGCTGTTCGTTGCTCCAGCCGTCCGCCTGCACCGGCTGCCCTTTGGCGGTGGCATCGTCCTCCACCAGCTTGTCGGCGCGGAAGCGCGCCTTGCACGCGCGGCAGTCCATCAGCGGGTCGTTGAAGCTGCCCACATGGCCGGACGCCACCCACACATCGCGGTTCATCAGGATGGCGCTGTCCAGACCGACGTTGTATCTGGATTCCTGCACGAATTTTTTCCACCAGGCACGCTTGACGTTGTTTTTGAACTCCACACCCAGCGGGCCATAGTCCCACGTGTTGGCGAGGCCCCCATAGATTTCGCTGCCAGAGTAAATGAAACCGCGCACTTTGCACAGCGCGACCAGCTTGTCCATGGTTACCGTCTGAGACATGAAACCACCCTCCCGACTGTTTGCATCGATGATAGCCAGTTCACCTTTTGTTGTCAAGAAATGGCCTGGTGCGCTGGTATTGCAGGCAAGGTGAGGAAGTGCTGCCTGACGCCCGAAAGATTGCTTTTTATGGGTCGCTGATGCCCAGCTCTGCGCAGACTTACCATCGGCCGCCGCTTGACAGGGCAGGCCGGGACGCATAAGATGAGTGTACTAACATACAGGAGGTGGTGCCCATGAAATTTTACCACTGCAAACACTGTGGCAACATCGTCACCTACGTGGAGGACCACGGCCCGCGCATCGTATGCTGCGGTGACGAGATGGAAGAGATGACCCCGGATACGGTGGATGCCTCCAAGGAAAAACACGTGCCCGTTGTGACGGTTTCCGGCAACAACGTGACCGTGAAGGTTGGCTCAGTGGCCCACCCCATGACCGAAGAGCATCACATCGGCTGGATTGCGCTGCACACCAAAGCTGGCTGTCAGCGCAAGAAGCTCAACCACACTGGCGCACCGGAAGCGCACTTCGCACTGGCTGACGGCGACGAGATGGTTGCCGCGTACGCGTACTGCAACCTTCATGGGTTGTGGAAAGCCTGACGCAACACAGTGTGCGCAGGGACCCCGGGGCAGCCGCTCCGGGGTTTTCTCTATTGCCCGGTCTTGTTCAGAAAACCCGCGCGGGAAGCTCCGCGCGGGCATAAGAACCTTTGGATAGAATATATACTGATTACTGGTAGGTGACCTCTGTGGAGCGCTGGGTCGTCACGTTGATCCAGGTCTTGCCGCGCTGCAGGCGGATTTCGTCGCCGTTCTCGTCGTAGAACACCGTGCGGTCGGTCGTGCTGCTGCGCACCCAGATGCCGGCGATGTGGCGGCCGCCCATAAAGATGTCCGCGTTGCCGGTGCCCACTTCACGCAGCTCCGGCGCGTTGGCGGCACCGTTGAAGCCCAGGTCCGTCCATTGCACGATGACATTGCTGAACGTGAGCGGCTGGCCGGGATTGTTCTGGTCCACATAGGGCTGCCCCTGACGGGTACGGGTGTAGCGGTTGGATGCCGCGTCATAGTCAAACGCGGAGTTGGTGTAGTTCTTCGTGTTGCCGCCATACACCAGCGTGATCTGTGTGGCGATGTCACCTGTTATGGGGAGCTCATCCGTGAACAGGAAGGGACGCTCCGGGAAGTCATACCCAAGGGCATTCTGGATCAGCTCCGCCGCGTGCACGCTGTGGTGATGCGGCGGCTTGTGATCCTTCACATTATGGTAGTACTTGGAGTATTTGTTGCCATTCAGGTCATAGATCAGGTCATGGGTCTTTTTACGCGCGCCAAACTCCCGCAAGGCGTCATTGACGTTCGTGCCGTCTTTTCTCTGGATGCCGGCAAAGGTCCAACCCGCGTCCCATTCCTCACGCAGTTCGGCATGCAGCACGCGGCCGGAGCGGACGGGTCCCACGTTTTCGGGATGCTTGTCCGCAAACAGGGCAACCAGCCGGGTCAGGGTGAGCCCGTGGATGGGCATTTCGTAGATGATGTCCGCATCGCCAATGCCCCATTGCGGCCAGGCGCCCAGCACGTTGTCAATGTTGACCAACAGCGGCACGTACTCCCCATCAAACGGTAAGCCGGTGGTCATGCTTTCACCAGGGATGCGCGGGTTATTGATCGTGGGATCCCCCTTGGGGGTGATGGCGCGGTTGGCGCTGGCATCAATTACGGTCGCGGCAGACGCCGATGCCATCACCGACACCAGCAGCACTGCCAGCAAAAGAGCGGTCCATTTCCTCATGTGTAAATCCTTTCCTGTCCGCGCATCATTCGCCGTAGATGAACGCGTGCGCGCTTTGCCGTGTTTTTTCCTGGTCGAAGATGATGACGCTCAGATCCTCCGCCATCATTTTGCCGTAGTACTCGCCAGGCTGCGGCAGGCTCAGCATAGCAGCCTCTCCGGTGTTCTTCAAGATAACCGGCGTGAGTTTTACAACTTCGGGCATCGTGATGTTGGTGTCCATCGCCCGGAACGCCTGGGTTACGGCGGTCAGCACCTCATTGATGGGGCTGTCCTTGGCACTGACCAGCATGGCGTTAAGCAGCTTGCGCTGGCGGTTGTTGCGACCGAAGTTGTCGTCCAACTGGCGGATCCGGACGTAATTGAGCGCCTGCTCGCCGTTGAGCAGCAACTCCTCATCCCTCCCGGAAACGCCGACGATCTTGGCTTCGGCACCCGATAGAACAATCGAAACCCCGCCCAGGCTGTCAATGATGTCTTTAAAGCCGCGGAAGTTGACCGAACAATAGCGCTCAATGTTCAGGCCCAGCGTTTCATTCACGGTCTTAATCGCCAGCAGCGGTCCGCCAAAGGCGTTTGCGGTGTTGATTCGGTTTTTCCAGTGGAGCACAGGAATATCCTCAATCCACATGTCGCGCACCAGGCTGGTCAGTTTGACTTCACCGGTTACCACATTAACGGAAGCGATGAGCATAGCATCCGTGCGGCCGTAGTTGAGTTTAAAGTTTCCGGTGTCGGTGCCCAGCAGAAGGATGTTCATCCAGTCCGGATCAAGGTCGGGGGTGACCGACAGATCATTCGGGTCGATGGTCACACGGTATGCTTCGTTAACCGGCATATCCTTTTCCGGATCATTCAGGGCAGCGTTAATTTCGTCTATCTGTTCCTGCGTCAGGGTGGGTTGTTCGGCGATTCCAGGTACCACCAACGCAAGCAACAGGATGCCCAGAATCAGGGTACGGATGGTTCGTTTCATGTTAACCTCTTCCATGCATGTATTTCCAGCCGTCTTGCGGCGGGAAGGCATTATCCCGGGATGCCAGCCGGGGCGGGAATGTCCGCATATGGATGCGCAACCGCGCTGCGCATTTCCTCGGCCTCCTCGGCATTGGCGTTGACAGTCTCCGGCAGTTGATACGTAGGGATCAGGCGCATCATCAACTCGCGCATCGCGTTGTCGCTCTCCCCGTTTCGTTCCACCCCGTCGCGCATTTCCTCGAGCATCAGGTTGATCTGGGCACGCGTAAAGGTCTGCGCGTGCTCAATAAAGATGCGCGCATCATTGGTGGTGGAGCAAAGATCGGTGCGGCACAGCAGCTCTTCGTACAGCTTCTCGCCGGGGCGCAAGCCAATCTCCTTGATCTCCATATCAATATACGGCGTGAAGCCGGACAGGGAGATCAGGTTTTCCGCCAGGTCGAGAATGCGCACGGGCTCCCCCATGTCCAGCACAAAGATTTCGGACTTCTCCGCGCGGCTGCCGGTGCGGATGACCAGCTGTGCCGCTTCCGGTATGGTCATGAAGTAACGCACCACCCGCCGGTCGGTGATGGTCACCGGGCCGCCTTCGGCAATCTGCCGCCGGAACAGCGGCACCACCGAGCCGTTGGACCCCAGCACATTGCCAAAGCGCACCGCGACAAAATCCGTGGTCTTGCTGTCGCTTCGGCTCAGGATGATCATCTCACACGCGCGCTTGGTGGCACCCATGATGTTGGTGGGGTTGACGGCCTTGTCAGTGGATACCAGCACGAAGCGCCGCACGCCGTACTTTTCAGCGGCGTTGGCGGTATTCCAGGTGCCAAACACATTGTTGACGATGGCCTCCGCGCAGTTGTGCTCCATTAAAGGCACATGCTTGTGCGCCGCGGCGTGAAACACGACCTCCGGCCGGTACTTGGCAAACGTCTGCTCCAGCCGCTCCACATCGCACACCGAAGCGATCTTGGTGCGAACATCCAGTTCCGGATGGCGGCGGCGAAGCTCCTGCTGGACCTCGTAGACGCCATTTTCGTACACGTCCAGCATCACCAGCTGTTTGGGGCTGCACGCGGCAATCTGCCGGCACAGCTCGCTGCCGATGGAGCCGCCCGCGCCGGTCACCATCACGGTACGGTCGCGGTAATATTCCAGCGAACGCGTGTCCTTGAGCGCGACAGCGCTGCGGAACAGCAGG
>JAGVSV010000085.1 GCA_019137115.1 Bacillota bacterium | reverse complement strand
AAAGGAGCAGTTGTCAAAGCTGAACATCGCAAACCGTTCCAGGAAGGCTTCCGCGCGGATGTCCTTTTCCGCCAGGTCAGTCAGCATGTCCAGCCGGCTTTGCCATACGCTGCGGGGAAAGATAGCGATGCTGGTCTGTGCCATGTTCAGCCCCACCACAATGTCCGAACCCAGTTTCTCGCGGAAATTCTGCGGCACGATCATGCGGCCTTTGGCGTCAATGCTGTGGTTGTACGCACCGAAAAAGCCGTATCGTCCGTCCGCGCCAACGTTCTTGCGTTGCTGCGACTCGGGCGATGCCGAGATTGGAACCGATTCCCGATCGTTCGGCATGCTTCCCCCACCAACATTCACTTTCTAGGACTGATCGCCACCTTGCCTCCATAATCTAACACTCAGTGCCGAAAAGCGTCAACGAATTCGCCGCCTGATCTGTGGGGGGATGCTGGCTTTGGGCGATTTGAATGGGGTTTTGGCCTCGCTGGACCGGAAAGCATGTTCGCATTGCTTTGGAGAGAGGCGAACGTTCTTTCGAGAGGTGTGGGAACTTTTGTTCTTATTGTTGTAAGGGATGCACAATATGAATCATTATTCTATGTAGATTATGCAGAAGTTTTTGGCTTGCGGTCCAGCGAACTCTTTGGGGAACGCGCAACGACGGATGAACCATTGTTTTCGTGGAATCGTGGCACCCGGCACCACTTTGTGTACTGCTGCCTAGCTCAGAATGGCACGCCAACAAAAAAGGAGCGCCTTCGCGCTCCAAAAACGGTTACGGTCTGTTCAGTTCAGGGTTCCGGCGCCACCTGGGATTCCGGCAGCCGGTACAAGCGGAAATCCAGCGCGTCACAGGACACGGGATGGTACCGCACCCCATCCAGCGTTCCGCGAAACGCATAAGCGGCGACGGCTCCATGCAGGTGGCCATAGACCACATCCTCCACCTGGTAGCGGGTGAACAGGTCGGTCAGTTCGGTTGACTTTCCGTCCTGCTCCATCGGCGGGTAATGGATCAGCCCGATCACACGGCCTTTGGGTCCGAGCCTGCGTGCCTGTTCCAGCGACAGCTGCAGGCGCAGCTGCTCCCGCGCATATACCTTCCCATCCTCCGCGCCGGATGCGGCACTGGGCAGCACCCAGCCGCGGCTGCCCGCAAAAAGAACGCCGTCCAGGCTGACGGCGTCATTTTGTATCGCGTACATGCCGTCCGGCAGCCAGGCGCGCAATTTCGAGATACCGCTCCACCAGAAATCGTGGTTGCCGCGTATCAGGACTTTGCGGCCCGGCAGGGCGGCAATGGCTTCCAGATCGGGCTGGGCCTGCGCAAACTGCATCGCCCAGCTGATGTCCCCCGGAATCAGCACAATGTCCCGGTCGTTGACGCGCGATGCCCAGTCCTGGGCAATCTTGTCAAAATGGCCTTCCCAGTGCGACCCGAACACGTCCATGGACTTGTCGTCGCCGCCGGGCAGGTGCAGGTCGCCGATGGCATAGATGGCCCTTTCAGGCATCGTCATCCTCGTCGGTGTCGTCCTCGGCTTCCTGCTCCTCCATTTCCTCCAGGGACAGCTCCTTCACGATCTGGCCATACTCACCGTCGCGGGGCTCCTGCTCCATGTCCGGGGACAGCTCCTCATCCTCCGGCTCCGCGGCGTCGTTCTCCACATCGGTGATCTCTGCCTGCGCGGCTTCTTTGGCGTGCTCGTTCAATTCCTTGAGACAGAAAATGCAAACGTCCTTGCCCGGCAGCGCCGGCACTTCATTGCAGATGGTGCACGGCTCCGGCTCTTCCATCAGCGCGCGGTGGCTGCTTTCCCGCGCGCAGACCTTGCAGAGTTTTTCGGTGCTGTCCATGTAGTTCAGTTCGCAGCGCGGGCACTTGACCAGTGGCATGACATAACCCCCAGATTGCTTCGGTAATCGGCGCTCTTGTTTGAGCGGATGGAGTATACAATGCGTTTGGGGGGATGGCAAGCGCGATTATAGACAAACGCTACCTTTGGGTGGCGTTTACGTATATTTTCTTTTTGCGTCTGCGTTTGCGGGTGCTGCGCTGTGCCACCGGCAGCAGGTACCCGGTCAGCGCGGTGGTGCGGTGGTTGGTCACGTTGAGCACAAGGGATACCCCGGCCACGCTGGTAATCAGGTTGGAGCCGCCATAGCTGATAAACGGCAGCGGAATGCCGGTGATGGGCATTAAGCCCACGGTCATGGCAATGTTCTGGAACACGTGCACAAAGAACATGCCCAGCACGCCGATCACCACCATGCGGCCAAACTTGTCCTGGGTAAAGCGCGCCAGGTACAGCATGCGCAGCAGCAGCGACATGAACAGGAGGATAACCGCCACGCACCCCACAAAGCCCCACGCCTCGCCCAGGGTGGCAAAGATGAAGTCCGTCCAGTCCTCGGGCACGAAATTCAGCTGGCTTAGGGAGCCGGGGATGAACATGCCGATGCCGGTCAGCCCGCCGGAGCCGATGGCTTGCTGAGAGTTGAGAATCTGGTAGCCGTCGCTCTTGACATACTGTTCAGGGTTCAAAAACGACAGCAGGCGCAAAATCCGGTAGTCCTGCGTGTCACCCAGCAAGCCATAGGCAAACAGCGCGCCGATCGCCAGCGCGGCAATGCTGGCCATGCCGACCAGCCAGCGCCAGTCCGTCCCCGCGAAAATCAGCATGATGTACAGGATGCCGATCATGACAACCACGCTGCCGGTTTCTTTCTGCAAGTACGTCAACGCCATGGGGATGGACGCCCAGCCAAAGATCCGCATGAAGCTGCGCAGGGTGCCCAATGGCTTTCCCTCCGCGCTCATGATCTTGGCCATCAGCAGAATAAGCGACAGCTTGGCAAACTCGCTGGGCTGCAGCATGCGCCCCAGCGTTAACTGGAACCAGCCGGACACGTTGCGGATGCTGCTGGTGGAAAGCACCAGCAGCAGCATACCCGTCGTGATCGCAAAAAAGTGGTACGCATAGCCGCTTAAGTATTCGTACGGGAACGCCGCCACCACCCACACCACGATGATGGAGGACACAGAGAAGATGGCCTGCCAGGAGCCGGTGTTGGAGTTCATGATGCGGTTTAGCAGCGGCACATCCAGGCTGATGTCCGGGTCAAATGTCGCCACCGCCACGGTCAACACGCCAATGATGATCAGCACATACATGTTGATCAGCAGTAGAAAATCGAAGTGCTTGCGCGTACGGCGGTCTGCGGAGGTCATCATGGCAGCCTGTCTCCTCTCAGGCGGTAGAGCAGCGCTTTCAGCCTGTTCTGCCGGTACACCCGGTGCGGCACGTCCTCGCCCAGCATGCGGCGCGCGGTGGAGCGCAGGCCCGAAGCGACCGCGTCCGAGCCACACTCCGCCATGGTGCGTCCCGCGAGCATCGCGGGGTATACGCGGGCGTTGTCAGGGATGGCGCCCAGCAGCGGAAGGTCCATCTGGGCAGCGATGGTCTGCGGATCGGCCAGGGTGCCATTGGCCACCAGTCCCGGGCTGACCCGGTTGAGCAGCAAAAAGGGCGTTTTGTTGGTCAGCGAGCGGATCAGGTCGCCGGTCTTTTCGGCGTCGCGGCGGGATACCTCATCGGCAGTGGCGACCACGATTACTTCGTCCACGACCGCAGCGAAGCTTTTCAGGTTCCGGCCAATGCCCGCGGGCCCGTCCACAATGATCACATCAAAGCGCATGCGCAGCTGCGCCATGATCTCGGCCAGCTCCGGCACGTCAAAGTCTTTCGGCTTGGCGGACTGGCCTGCGGATATCAGGCTCAGCAGGGGGTATCTGGGGTGAGCGACCAGCGTATCCTCCAGCGTGCAGGTGTGATCCAGGCAGTCCTTGAGCTCATACAGCACCGTGTCCTGCATGCCCAGCATCAGGTCCAGGCTGCGCAGCCCGACATCGGCATCGATCAGCAGCACATGCTGCTGCCGGTTGGCCAGCACCACAGCAAGGCCGGCAGCCAGGCTCGATTTGCCCACGCCGCCCTTTCCAGAGGCCATCATCCATGCTTTGCTCATCGTTGCTCCCACCGTGTCATGGCATCAGTTCGTTGCCGGGCACCACCGGGCCATCATCGGATTTGGTCACGCGGTTGTCAAACCACCAGCCCAGGAATTCGCGCGCGGCCAGGGTGCTCATGGCGCCGGAATAGCCGTTGGGAATCATCGTGATCACAGCGATTTCGGTTTCGCCCTCAAAGGGCGCCAGCGCCACGAACCAGCCATTGTTCTCCAGGTCCAGCTTGATCTTGCCGATGGTCACCTGGGAGGTACCGGTTTTCGCCCAGATGTTGTCAGTATACGGCCAACTGCGGAAGTAGCTGGCCGCGGTCCCAACGCCGTCGTCAACCACGCGCTTCATGCCTTCCTTTATATAGGGGATGTACTCCCCCGCGGTGTCCAGATGGCCGAACACGGTGGGCTGGTACTGGTTGAGGATTTCTCCTTCCGGGGACACAACCGAGTCCACAATGGACAAGTTGTACACTGTGCCGCCATTGCCCAGGCTGGCCACATAGCGGGACACCGCCGCAGGCGTCAGCAGCGTGATGGACTGCCCGATGCCCATCTGCACTTCCAGGCTGCCGCCCCACTTGATGTCGTTCAGGTACACCCAGATGTCGCCGACCACGGCCTGCAGCCAGACCATGTCGCGCGTCATATTCAGCTCCGCCATCAGGATCGGGCGCATGGCGTCCGACCACTGGCCCGACGGCGTGTTGATCGCCATGTCCATCAGGCGCTTGACGGCCTTGTCCAGGCGCGTTTCGTCATAGGTGATGCCATAGCTGGCGCCGATGTTGCGCAGATGCTTCTTAATCGAAGCGGCCACCAGCAGCGGCTGGAAGGTTTCCTGTTCCTCGATGCTAACGGTGGGGTCATACAGCGACGTCTGACATCCCACCACGCTGCGCAGTTCGCCAGGCAACTGCACGCCTGTTTTGGTGGTCAAGCCCATCTGGGCGGCATATTTGTACAGCAGGTTGCTGCCGGTATCCCCGTACAGGCGGTGCGACAGCTCATAGAAGAAATAGTTGCAGGAGTTGCTGATGCCCTGAATGATCGTCTGGTTGGCATGCTTGTACCGCTGTCCCTTTGCGATCCAGCACGTCGGCGCCTCGTCGATGTTGGAGGTGTATTCGGTAAACTCGCCCTGGTCGCTGATGGTTTCGGTCACCGACAGTTTGCCATTGGTCAGCGCGGCCAGCGCGGTGACCATCTTGAAGATGGAGCCAGGCTCGGCACGGGACTGGATGGCATAGTTCATCAGCACATTGCGGTCATCCGCCATGATGTCAATCGCCGGTTGACCCCCTGCCGCCATGGCGTTCAAGTCATACGTCGGATACTGTGCCATGGCCAGCACATTGCAGGTGTGCACGTCCAACACCAATATGGCGCCGGAGTCCGCAAGCTGTAGGGGAAATTCGTTGAAGTCCCGCAGTTCCAGCTTTTGCTTGTTGGCCTCCAACCACCGGTCGTTGAACATCTGCTCTTCCTG
>JAGVSV010000224.1 GCA_019137115.1 Bacillota bacterium | reverse complement strand
CCCAGGACCGTGCGGATGGGCAATTGCCCTGCAAAGCCCGCGACCAGCGCGGCCAGCATCGTGTCCCCCGCGCCCACCGTGCTGAACGCTTGCACCGGCACGCCGTGCGCCAGGAACGTGCCCTCCGGCCCGCTGTAAACGGCGCCCCGCTCGCCCATGGACACCGCGACGCGGGTGCCGTCCCTGGCGATTTTCCGGGCCGCCGCGGCGATCTCATTGGGCTCCGTCAGTTCCCGGCCCACCAGCGCCGCAAACTCCCGCACATTGGGCTTAATCAGGAAGGGGTGCGCCCGAAGCCCCTGGCGCAGCAGGTCGCCCTCGGCGTCCAGCGAAACATGCACGTTGCGGGCGCTGAGCGACTTTAGGAACGCCACCACGGTGCGCGCCGTCACGCCGGGCGGCAGGCTGCCGGACAGCACCACATGGTCGCCGGTGCCCGCCAGCGTGTCCGCGCGGGTGAGCACCTCAGCCAGCGCCTGTTTGGGCAGGGGCACGCCCGGCTCGTTGATGTCGGTGGTCTGGCTGGAATCCGGGTCAATCACCTTGAGGTTCGTGCGCGTGGGCGCGTCGGTCATCACAAAGTCATGCGGGATGCCGGTCACCGTCAGCCGGTTGAGCAGCCACGCCCCAGCATCGCCGCCGGCCACCCCCAGCGCCAGGCACGGCACGTCCATGCCCACCACGGCGCGCGCCACATTGATGCCCTTGCCGCCGGCTTCCCTGTGCTCCTGCGCGATGCGGTTGACCTGCCCCGGCTGAAAGCCGGGGATCAAAACCGTCCGGTCCACGGCGGGGCTTAAGGTGATGGTGTAGATCATGGTCGTCCTCCTGACACTATTCTATCACGAAGCGCGTATAGAACCCGTATAAAACGGCGGAAATATCCCCGTATCGCGCGGTTGTGCCAGCCACCCGCGTTGTGGTACGATGTAAGAAGGCATCAGGTGAGGTGGGATATGCAAACCATTGGCGTTGATATCGGCGGCACGACGATTAAATTGGGCTTGGTCAAGGACGGCCTGAACATCATATACCGCGATCGCAGGTTCTCCCCCCGGGAGCCCCAGCAGATGGCGCAGGCGGTGTTTGACATGGTGTCCACCGCCAGAAAGCGCTTCCCCAACGCGCCGGTGGGCATCTCCTGCGCGGGCAGCATTGACGGGGGCGGCTTTGTCACCGCCGCGCAGCTGGGGTGGTTCAACGCGCCGCTGGGCGAGATGATCGAAACGCTGTTTGGCAAGCCCATCCCGATGGACAACGACGCCATGTGCGCACTGTACGCGGAAGCCGCCTACGGCGTGCTCAAGGGCTGCAGCACCGGAATCCTGGTCACCTTTGGCACCGGCATCGGCGGCGGCATCATCACCGACAACCGCCCGCTGCGCGGCCATGGCGGCCTGCACGGGGAAATCGGCCACATGCTCACCCACGCCGGGGGCCGGGCGTGCTCCTGCGGGCAGGTGGGCTGCTGGGAGGCGTACGCCGCCGCCAGCGTGCTGCGCCAGATGGCCGGGGGCATGCCGGTCAAGGAAGTGATCTCCCGCGTGCGCGCGGGCGAGCTTGCTGACGTGTGGCACGCGTACCTCAACGAGGTGGCGCTGGGCCTGGCGTCGCTGATGATGATCTTCGCGCCGGAGATCATCGCCATCGGCGGCGGGCTGTCCAACGCCGGGGAGCTGGTCATCGACGGCATCCGGCAGACCACACAGGCCACGCCGTCCTTCCAGATATTCAACCCCTTTACGCGAATTGAGTCGGCGAGATTCCAGAACGACGCGGGCATCCTGGGCGCCGCGGCGCTGGCGGAGATGCAGCCGGAGTAGGTCAGGGGGTCCCCTTTTCATAGCGCGCAATCAAGGCCTGGGTGCCCTTTTCGCCCAGGCCGTTTTCCATGAGCCCAACGTACATGCTTTCCACCAGCGAGAGCACCGGCAGTTCCTGCCCGCGGGTCTTGCCTTCCTCCAGCGCCAGGTCCATGTCCTTGATGAAATGCTTGATATAGAACCCCGGTTTGTCATCGCCGGCCGCCATCTTGGGGCCGTTGTTGGCCATCTGCCAGGAGCCCGCCGCGCCGGTGCCGATGGTGGCCAGCGTGTCCATTACATCCAGCCCCGCGGCTTTGGCATAGACAATCGCCTCGCACACGCCGGCAATGGTGCCGGCGATGGCGATCTGGTTGGCCATCTTGGTGTGCTGGCCGGAGCCCGCCTTGCCCGTGTACCGGATGGTCTTGCCCATGGCTTCCAACAACGGCATGCAGGCGTCAAACGCCGTCCGGTCGCCGCCGGCCATGATGGTCAGCGTGCCGTTTTTGGCCCCGGTATCGCCGCCGGACACCGGCGCGTCCAGCGCGAGCAGCCCCTTTTCGCGGGCGGCGGCGTCAATGCGCACAGAAAGCGCGGGCGCGGTAGTGGTCATGTCAATGAGGTACGTGCCCGGCGCAGCGTTTGCGATGATGCCGTTTTCGCCGAAATATACCTCCTCCACATCCTTGGGGTAGCCTACGATGGTGATAACGGCCTGCACGCCGGTCACACAGGTTTTGATGTCCGGGCACCATTGTGCGCCCAGGTCCAGCACGCCCTGCGCTTTGGCTTTGGTGCGGGTATAGATTTTTAATTTGTGTCCCGCGCGGATCAGATTGGCGGCCATGCCTGAGCCCATGACCCCGATGCCGATGAATGCGACGTCCATGTTTTCCCTCCGGCTTTGTGATGCCCTGATTATAGCCCGTCCAACCATCAAAGGCCAGTGAATTGTGTCCGGGCGGTTGACAAACCACAACCAGTGGTATATTACAGACGTACGGAACCAACAAGGAGGACAAAGAACAATGGCATGCACGATCCATGTGCACAACGGCACCCTGCCCCAGGAGGAACTGGACGCCTATCTGGCGCACGCGCAGGAAAAGTTCGGGCGCACGCCCGTTACGATGGACATCAACGTAGACGGCGAGTTTGTGGACATCAACTATGGCTTTGAGGCCCAGCCCTTCCACCGCATCCGGCGCATCACCGGCTACCTGGTGGGCACGCTGGACCGCTTCAACAACGGCAAGCGCGCCGAGGAGCACGACCGGGTCAAACACAGCATGCCCGCGGGGGCATAGGAGCAACCCGTGAAAAAGGTCATTTTGTTCCATCTGGTCAACTGCCCGTACTGTCACGAGGCGTTCGATTGGATTGAGGAATTGAAGCACGAACACCCGGAGCTCGCCAAAATCGAAATGGAAGTGATCGAGGAGCGCGAGCAGCCCGAGATTGCCAACAGTTACGATTACTACTATGTGCCCACGATCTACGTGGACGGCGTCAAGGTGCACGAGGGCGTTGCCACCAAGAAAAAGATGCACGAGGCGCTCAAAAAGGCGCTGTAAACCATCGCCCAACACCATCCGGCCCCGCCAGCGCGGGGCTTTTTTGTTTGGAGCCGCGCTTTGCACAGGGGCGCGTCCGTCGTATAATTGCGGGGGCGTTTGCCCCAAGGAGGTACTGTGCGCATACTCATTGTAGGCGACGGCAAGGTCGGGCATCACCTGGCCGGGCAACTGGTCGCCGAGCGACACGAAGTAACGATTGTTGACCGGGATGAAGCGGCGCTGCAGCGCAGCATGGACATACTGGACGCGCTGGTGGTCAAGGGCAACGGCGTGAGCGTGACCACGCTGAATGAGGCCGGCGCGCCGCACGCCGACGTGGTGGTCGCCGTCACCGTCAGCGACGAAATCAACATGCTGTGCAGCCTGACTGCCAAGAAGCTGGGCGCCAAGTACACCATCGCGCGCGTGCGCGACCCGGAGTACATGAAGGGGCTGCCCTTCCTGATGAAGGAGCTGTTCATCGACTACGCGATCAACCCCGAGCGCAACATGGCGCTGGAGATCAGCCGGATCCTGCGCTACCCGTTTTCCGGCAATGTGGAAACCTTTGCCCGCGGGCGGGTGGAAATGCTGGACTTTCGCATCACCCATGATGACGGCCTGTCCGGCGTGATGCTCAAGGACCTGTACCACGCGCGGCGTGACCTGCCGCGCGTGCTGTTTTGCGCGGTGGAGCGCGCGCACAAGGCGATCATCCCGAAGGGCGACTTTGTCTTGCAGGAGGATGACCGCGTGTTTGTGGCCGCCGAAGTCAGCGTCATCACCGCGTTTTTCAACGCCATCGGCAAGAACACAAGGGTCATCCGCCGGGTGATGGTACTGGGCGGCAGCCGGATTGCGTACTATCTGACCAACATGCTCATCGACATGGGCATGCAGGTGACGCTGGTGGAAATCGACCCCGAGCGTGCGCGGGAATTGAGCGAAGCGCTGCCGCGCGCCAACATCGTGCTGGGCGACGGCACCGACCATGACCTGCTGCTGGGCGAAGGGCTGCTGGATGCCGACGCGTTTATCACGCTCAGCGGCCTGGACGAGGAGAACATCATGTCCGGGCTGTATGCCGTGCGGCACGGCGTGCCCAAGGTGATCGTCAAAAACAACCGCGACAACTACGCCGAGCTGATGGGCGATCTGGGGCTGGACAGCGTGGTGAACACCAAGCATGTGACCAGCAACACCATCCTGCGCGCGGTGCGCACACGCGGCAACGCCGAGCGCTCCAGCGGCGTGATGCGCATGTACCGCATGATGGACGGCCGCGTGGAAGCGCTGGAGTTTGTGGCGGCGCAGAGCGCCAACTATACCGGGATCCCGCTCAAAAGCCTGAAGGTGCGCGCCGACGCGCTGGTGGCGGTCATTGTGCGCGACGGCCATGTCAAGGTGCCCATGGGCGATGACACGCTGGAGCCGGAGGACCGCGTGATCGTGATCGTCAAGGGCAATGGCGTGATGGCATTGGATGACGTGGTGGGGAGGGCATAGCCATCAACAGGCCGCTGGTGATCCAGGTTCTGGGCAAGCTTTTGCTGCTGCTGTGCGCGATGATGCTCCCTTCGCTGGTGGTCGCGCTTTTGTATGGGGAAGGCGATGCCAGCGCGTTTGTGTACACGATCGCGCTGGTGCTGGCGGTCGGGCTGCCCATGGCGCTGCTGGCACAGCCCGAAAGCCGCGACATGAACGCGCGCGAGGGCTTTGTGTCGGTGGGCATGGCGTGGCTGCTGCTGTCCTGTTTCGGGGCGCTGCCGTTCATGTTTTCGGGCACCACGGTCTTTTACTGGGACGCGCTGTTTGAGTGCGTCAGCGGCTTTACCACCACCGGCGCCAGCATTTTAACCCAGGTGGAGAACGTGCCGCACGGCGTGCTGTTCTGGCGATCCAGCACGCACTGGGTGGGCGGTATGGGCGTGCTGGTGCTCACGATGGCCATCATGCCCCGCGTGTCGGGCCGCAACAGTTTTCTGGCGCGTGCCGAAAGCCCGGGCCCGTCCTACAGCAAGTTGCTGCCCCGCATGGTGGACACGTCTCGCATTTTATATGTGATCTACTTTGTGATGACTCTGGTGCTGATCGGCCTGCTGCTGTTGACCGGCATGCCGCTGTTTGACGCGCTGATCCACGCGATGGGCACCG
>JAGVSV010000310.1 GCA_019137115.1 Bacillota bacterium | reverse complement strand
GGCAGAAATGCACGCGCAGGTTTTCCTGCAGCGCGGTGACCATCTCGCTGTGCGCCATCAGGTAGGTGCCGTCGCCAAAGAACGCGTACACCTCCTGCTCCGGGCAGGCCATTTTCACGCCCACCGCGCCGTTGATCTCATACCCCATATTGGAAAATCCGTATTCCATGTGATAGGTGTCCCGCTTGCGCGTGCGCCACAGGCGCTGCATGTCGCCCGGCAGGCTGCCGGCAGAGCCCACCGCGATGTCATCGGGCTGCATGAAGTGGTTGATCTCGCCCAGCGCGCGGGTTTGCGCAAGTCGCCCAGCGCGCGGGTTTGCGCAAGCCCCTGCTCCTCCCCGGCGGTGTAGAAATCGTCCGCAATCGCGTTCCACTCCTGTACGGCGCGGGCCGGCTCATCGCCCCATCCGCTGCGGTAGCCTGCAAGCGCGCCGGTCAGCGCCGTTAGCGCTTCGCGTGCGTCGGCCACGATGGGTGCGCCCAGCATTTTCACCGCGTCAAACGGGCAGATGTTGATGGACAGCACCTTAGCAGTCTCGTTGAACAGCCATTTGGAGCAGGTCGTGAAGTCGGTCAGCCGCGTGCCCACCGCGATGATCAGGTCTTTCATGATCCCACGGCAGCACGCCTTTGCCCGCCTGCGTTTCGGCAAAGGGGATGCCGGTGGCTTCGCAGAACGCCGCCAGCGCGTCGCCGGCGTGGCTGTAGCGCACCCCGCCACCGCAGATCACCAGCGGCTTGCGGGCGTTTTGGATGACCCCAGCCGCGCGCTTCAGCTGTCCCACGCTCAACGGCCTGCGGTCGATGTGCCACACGCGCCTGTCAAAGAATTCCGCCGGGTAGTCATACGCCTCGCCCTCCACATCCTGGGGCAGCGCCAGGCACACCGCGCCGGTGTCGGCCGGGTCGGTCAGCACGCGCAGCGATCCCAGTAGTGGCACACGTGGCGGAACGCGTCGGTGACCGTGGTGGAAAAGCTGTCAAAGAACTCCGCCTGCTGCAACACCGGGTCGGGCTGGCGGCTGGCAAAGGTGTCCCCCGGCAGCAGCAGCAGCGGGATGCGGTTGGCTGTGGCACAGGCCGCGGCGGTCACCATGTTCATCGCGCCCGGGCCAATGCTGCTCACGCACGGGATGATCTCCAGCCTGTTCTTCTGCTTGGCATAGGCGGTGGCCGCCAGTGCCATGTTCTGCTCGTTCTTGCCCTGCAAAAACGTCAGGCTGTGGTCGCCCTGCGCCAGGGCCTGCCCCACGCCCACCACACAGCCGTGGCCGAATACGCCGAAGATGTGGTTGACGAACTTGGTTTCCCGCCCGTCCATCTCCACATACTGGCTGTCCAGGAACCTGACCAGCGCCTGCGCCATCGTCAAGCGGATGCGCTTCACCTACTCCACCTTCCTTTCGGGCCAGTACACGGCGTCCGGCGCCATGATCCATGCGTGGTCGTCCACAAACGTGGGCGTTCCATAGGGGTTGCCGTCCAGATGGCGGATCACCCACAGGTACCACAGCGCGTACCCCGGCGGCGTGGCGTGCGGATGGGTCATGCCCGCGCGCAGCAGCAGCGTGTCGTTGTCGCGCACCTTGTATACATCCTCGCCGCATTCAGCGTAGGCGAAACCCTGCCTGGGGAACAATTTGTAGTAATAGATTTCCGGCTGCACATGGTGGTGCGGGGGAAAGCTGGACCATTTGCCGGGAAAGCCGATCACCTCGCCCACCACCAGGTTGGCATACGGGGCGTTGCTCTTGTCAAACACCGTGCGCACAATACGGGTGGACGCCTCTTGCATCAGCCCCTTGCCGCGATATTCATCCGGCGTGTCCTCGGGCTTGTATACACGAAATCCAAACGCCTGGTCATTGTCCGTGCGCATCACGCAGATTTCGGTGTCATTGGATAAGCCGATGATCGACACCGGATGCTGCTGGTCAGCGTGGATCACAGTGGGGGACTCGTCATAGCAGTTGCCGCGCGCAAACGTGAACTCCTGCCCGCCCACCTGCACCTGGATCTCCCCGTGCACCAGCAAAAACGCCTTTTCGGTTTTGCTGTCATCCAGAAATGCCTGCGCTTTGGGCAGCCGCAATATGCCAAAGTCCATCAGCATGTCGGCGTTGGCGCCGTCCATGGCGGTGATGGGGGTGTAACCGGCGTTGTACCCGCCGGGGCCCTTGATCAGATCAGACATGGTGCGTCTCCATAATCTCGCGGACGGCGACCTTGCGGCCTTCCGCCATCGATTTTTTGGCCGCCAGCGCCAGGATCACCGGGGACAGCGCGTCGTCCACCGTGACCGGCGCGGGCGTGCCATCGCGCACCGCCGCCACAAACGCCTTCATTTCCTTGACAAAGGAGCCCATATACCGCTCCAGGAAGAAGTACTGCGGCTTGTCGGACACAACGCCCTGGGCGGTGGATACGCGCACCGTGGTGTCACAGTCGTTCTCGTCAGCCGCCATGCCCTTTTCGCCGAACACCTCCACCCGCTGGTCATACCCGTAGGCAGCGCGGCGGCTGTTGTCGATCACGCCCAACGCGCCGTTTTCAAACGTCAGCGTCACCACCGCGGTGTCGATGTCACCGGCTTCGCCGATGGCCTTGTCCACCAGCACCGCTCCCTGCGCGTATACGTCCTTAACCGGGCTGCCAGCGAGAAACTGGGCCATGTCAAAGTCATGGATCATCATGTCCATGAACAGCCCGCCGCTGGAAGCGGCGTATTCCGCCGACGGCGGCGCGGGATCGCGCGAGGTGATCTTGACCAGCTCTACCTTGCCCAGCGCGCCGCTTTGGGCGATCTCCCTTACCTTTTCGTGGTTGTGATCAAACCGGCGGTTAAAGCCGATCTGCATGGTCACCCCGGCCTTTTCCACCGCGGCTTTGGCTTGGAGGATTTTTTCGATGGTCAGGTCAACCGGCTTTTCACAAAAAATATGCTTGCCCGCGTTGGCAGCCTCGATCGTAATGTCCGCATGTGTGTTGGTGGGGGAGCAGACCAGCACCGCCTCAATGTCCGGGTTGTTGATGATATCCAGATGGTTGTCCGACCATTTGGGGATGCCCAGGCGCTCCGCGAGGGCTTTGGCCTTTACGCTGTCCACATCGCTGATCATCAAAATCTCAGCCTCCGGGATGTGGTAGGTGATGGACTCGGCGTGCACATTGCCGATGCGCCCCGCGCCGATGATGCCGATTGTAAGCCGTTTCATGCTGTTTCCTCCTGTCAGAAAATCATTCGTTGTCCGGGCCCGTCACATGCTCTCCGTACCGGGCCTTCTGTTCCTTGATAAACGCGCGCAGCTGCTCCCGGTCGGGCATATCCTGGCTGCACGCGTGGCTGGCCACCAGCATCGAGGCCGACGCGGTGCCCAGCTCCAGCGCGTCACGCACGCACAGGCCGGTCAGCAGCCCGTGCAGGAACGCCGAGCCATAGCCGTCCCCGCCGCCAAAGCTTTTGAGCGCCTCCACCTGGAAGGGCTTCACCTGATACACGCCCTGCCGGGTGTAAGCGGCCGACCCCTGCTTGCCGTGCTTGATCACCAACAGGCGCGCGCCATGGTCCAGCCAGTAGGCCGCGGACGCCACGTCCGTGCCCGGCAGGCCCGCCACCGCTTCCATGCGGTCAAACTCATCCCGCGAGCCCATCAGGATGTCGGCGCCGCGCGCGCACAGGTGCATATACAGCGCGGCTTCCTCATCATCCGTCCAGGAATAGGGGCGGTAGTCCGCGTCAAATACGATGGGGGTGTGGGTCTTGCGCGCCAGCAGCATCGCCTTGAGCGTTGCTTCCCGCGAAGGCGATTTCGCCAGCGCCGTTCCGGATAGCAGCAGCATTTTGGCGTTCGCGATATACGCCTCATCCACATCATGGGGCGACAGCATCAGGTCGGCTGCGCCCTCGCGGTACATCAATATGCTGGAGGTGTCCCGCGACAGGATCTCGGTGAACGTCAGCCCCAGCGACGCGCCGGTTTTGTCGCGGGTGACGTGGCTGGTGTCGATGCCCTCTTTTTCAAAGAACTCCTGCACATAGTCCCCGAACCGGTCGTCGGAGATTTTGCCGATAAAGCCCACCCTGTGGTGCAGCCGCGCCATACCCACCGCGATGTTGGCCGGGCTGCCGCCCAGGTATTTGCGGAAGGTGGTCGATTCGGCCAGCGTCTGAAAATAATCCACGGGGTTAAAGTCAATCGCGATGCGCCCCAACAGCACAATGTCCATCGGGCGGTCGGTATCCCAGGTGAACAGCCTCATCCGCGCCTCCCCGGCCGAATGCTCGGCCTGTCCGTCTATGTTTTCATAGGCGCATCATAGCACGAAGCCCGCCGGTCGTAAAGGAAACCGGCGGGCAAAGCAGGAACGCGGCGCGGTCAAAACATTTTTTTGCGCCAGAGATAATAAAACGCGATCGCCGCCACCACAATGGACAGGCCCACCACGATGTGGAACGCGTATGGCGATTCGGAAAAGGGCACCGCCACGTTCATGCCCCACAGCGACGAGAAAATCGTGGGGATCGACATGACCACTGTCAGGCTGGTCAATACCTTCATCACGATGTTCAGGTTGTTGCTGATCACCGAGGCGAAAGCGTCCATCGTGCCCGACAGGATATCGCGGTAAATCGTGCACATCTCCATCGCCTGCTTGTTCTCGATGATCACATCCTCCAGCAGGTCGCTGGCGTCCGGCACCGAGGTCAACAGCGGCATACGCATCATCTTTTCCAGCACCAGCTCGTTGCCTTTTAGCGATGTGCTGAAGAACACCAGCGATTTTTCCAGCTTCATCATCTGTAAAAGTTCGCGGTTGCGCAGGGATTTTTCCAGCTGTTTTTGCACATGCACGCTGGCCTTGTCCACCTGTTTGAGGTACGAAAGGAACAGCGACGCATTGCGGTACAGCAGCTGCAGGATGAACCGCTGTCGCTTCTCCGTGCTGAAGCCCCGCAGGCGTTCCTCCATAAAGTCGGTCATCACGCTGGTTTCCTGCGTGGTGACCGTGATGATCACATCCTCCACCAGCACGATGCCCACCGGCACGGTGCTGTACACATAGCTGCTGCCGTCGGCTTCCACAAACGGCGTATCCACGATGATCAGCGTTTGCCCGTCATCCTGCTCGATGCGGGCGCTTTCCTCCACGTCCAGCGCCGCGGTCAGGTAGGTCGAGTTCAGCCCGAACCGCGCGTTCATGCCGCTGAGCTCTTCCTTGGTGGGGCTTTGCAGGTGCACCCAGGTGCCCTTTTCCATCGTGGAGACCTCGGTCAAATGACCGTCCACCGTTTTGAAGATTCTTTTCACAAAAAACCCTGCCTTTCCGCGCGTCGCGCGCAAGGCAGGGGATTGATCTCAACGGTTTTGTTCAGCTCCGCAAGGTCAATGGCTGCTCCATGAAACGCGCGATCATGTGTGAGGTACTCCCGTAAGGGTCAGCTTCCACAGCCATATCTCCCTTTTCCAGCGTTGTGCCCAAATGGGCACGCCCATTGTATGAAGAGGATGTGCTGATGTCAACAAAAAACGCCGCATTTTACCGGATACCTGTGGTAGAATAGGCGCAACATATACAAACGCCCGCAGGAGGACGTCATGCTGGATAGCAACAAGGTGATGATTGATCGGTTGACCGCCCGCCGGGAGCTGTATGAAGGGGCCGTCAGCGCCCAGGAAGCGCTGTGGCTCAAGCACGGCGGGGCGCCCCTCCTGATGCACTGCGCCCTCAACGAGCGGGAGCAGGAGGCCTATCCCTGGTTTAACTACAAGGAAATCCACTTTGACGTGGACAAGATGCTGGCCAACGGCCTGCGCGAGGCCATCACCACCATGAAAGCCGGGCGGGAGGCGGCGCCCTCCATCCGCGCCAACATGGGCTGCGGCATTGTCGCGTCGTTCTTCGGCGTGGTGCCGGAGCTGTTTGAGGACAAGCAGCCCTGGGTGCTCAAACACCTGCCCAAGGAGTTGCTGATGGACATGACCGCCGATGACCTGACGCTGACGCCGGAGTTCCGCATGGCGATGGATCACATGGTGTTTATCGCCAAGCACCTGGGCGGCTCCGGGGTGCGCGTATTCCCCGTGGACATCCAGGGCGCGTTTGACACCGCGCATCTGGTCTACGGCGATGACATCTTTTTTCAATTGTATGACGACCCGGAGTTCGTGGACCACCTGATGGACCTAAGCTGCGCGGCCACCGAGCGCGCCTTTGACGCCTGCCTTGCCCTGATCCCCGGCAGCGATCAGACCGTCGCGCACTACAACAGCTACGCGATGCCCCGCAGCCTGGGCGGGCTGAAACTGTCCGAGGATACGTCCACGCTGCTGAGCGCCGAGCACATCGCAACCTATGTAACGCCGGCGCTGCGGCGGCTGCTGTCCCACGCCGGGGGCGGCTATGTCCATTACTGCGGGCGCAACGATCACCTGTACA
>JAGVSV010000228.1 GCA_019137115.1 Bacillota bacterium | reverse complement strand
GTCTGGGCGGGGTATGAGCTGTCCGTGCGCTGGGACACGATCCAGCGCGCGGGGTATACCGTTATGTCCATGGCCGGGGAACACAACGTGAGCCTGTGGAATGTGCTGTTCAAGCACCGGTTCATCGACGTGCTAAGCGTGCCGCTGGTGCTTCTGGGCTGCGCGCTGATCGGCGTGGTGGCGCTGCTGCTGCGCAACCGGCGCCGCAGCGCGGTTGTGATCATTCCCCTGTGCATTCTTTTTGCCGTGCTGAACGTGCAGGCCAAGGTGTTTTTCCTGGGCGGGCTCTGGCAGGTGCTCAAGACCGTGCCGCTGTTGATGATCGGCGCGGGCGAGGCGATCAACCTGGGCGTGGACCTCTACATAGGGAATAAAAGAAAGGCGAACCTTCCGGCCGCCCCCCAGCACGGCCGCCGGTTTCTGGGCGACCGCAACAACAACGAATAGCGGAATACGTTACGTGATTTCGATGGCGGGCAATATGGTCACCATCCGACGCCGCATGCCGCCCAGGGAGCGCATCAAGCCCACCTGCGGCACATTGCGGCTGTAGATGTGCGTGATCATCTGGCTGGTGCCGCGCTCGCGCAGAATGCCCGCGCAGGAGCCCAGCAGCGCGCGGGCAATGCCGCGGCGGCGGTACTCCTGCCGCACATAGAGCATCACCAGCGTGGCGCTTTCAGGGCCCGCGCCGGTCAGCAGCATTTCGGCCATCGGCTGATCGCCGCGGTAATAGCCCAGCGCCATAAAAAACGGCTGCTGCATCTGCAACGTCAGATAATCCAGCCCGATCGGCGTCATGCGATAGGCGTTTAGGCGCGCCAGAAACGCCTGCTGGTCCTGCACGGTGTTCAATGGCACCGACGCAAACTGGCACCCCATCGGCGGCTGTGGGGGCACCTGCGGGAGTGGGAAAATGTACTCCTCCTCCGCATCGGTGTTGGCAAAGCCATTGCGGTTGTAAAAGTTGAGCATCTCCCACTGGCTGGGCGACACCTCGGTGTAGATGCGGCCCTTCAGATGGGGGTACATCGCGCGCAGTTGCTCGCTGCGGCCCAGCAGCGCGCCCAGCAAAAGGTCCCTGGCGGACGGCTGGGCGTCAATGTATACATAGATTTGCAGCGGTTTTTCGGGGTACAGCTCGGGCTGCATGGACAGCACGGTCAGCCCCATGCCCATCTGCACATAGCGGTCATTGGCGACGAAAAAGACATCCTCCGGCGGGATGCCCTGAAAAGGGGCTGCGGGGTGCGAAAGTCGCATGGCTACACTCCTGTCCGACGAAAATGCTTATTGCCAGTCAATATCCTTCAGGATGCTGCTGGGCGTAAGGTCCTGGTACACTTTGATGACGTCCGGGCACTCGGCCATGATGCGCTCGACACAGCGCTCCAGCAGGTCATAGGGCAGCCGCGCCGGCAGGGCGCGCATGCCGCCGGCCGCGCTGCTGGCGCTGACCGCGCGCAGGCCGATCACGGCGGCGTTGTCCCGGTTCTCCTGCGGGAAATGGTACATGAACGCGAAATACTTCCACAGCCGCTTGCCCAGGCCCGCTAAGGTGATCTCCTCACGGAAAATGGCGTCGCACTTGCGCAGCACCGCCAGGCGCTCGTGCGTAACCTCGCCCACGATGCGCAGCGGGATTTCCTCCTTGAACAGCTCGCGCAGCGGCTGCAGCATGGACTTGCCCTCGCCAACGGACGGGGACGCCGTCACATCGCGCGGGCGCAGCACGTCATGCGCGCTGGTGCCCCGGATGATTACCTTATACTCAATGCCCGCGGTGGCTTCATCCAGCACCGCGCACATCGTGTGCCCGATGGCCGCGCGCTTCTCCTCGGCGTCCGTCAGGCCGGAAAGCGCCTGGGCAAACCGGTCGGCCGCGTTGATGCGGGTAATGTGCAAGCCCAGCGTGCCGCCATAATAGTCCATGAATCGGTCGGCTTCCCCTTCGCGCAGCAACCCCGTATCTACAAACAGGCAGCGCAGCCGGTTGCCGATGGCACGGTGGGCCAGCAGCGCGCTCACGCCGCTGTCCAGGCCGCCCGTCATCGCGCTGATGGCCACGTGCTCGCCCACGGCTTCGGCGATCTCGGCCTTGGTGGAGGAGATAAACGCGTTCTCGTTCCACCACGGGTAACTCCCGCACACGGTGGTCGCGAACTGGCTTAGAATGCCGATGCCGTCCATGTCGTTGGACTCGATCTGGAACTGGAAGCCAAAGATGGGCAGCGTGCGGTGCATGAAGCCGATCACCAGGTCGTTGACCCGGGCGAGCGGGTCCATGTCCTCCGACAGCGTCAATGGACGCACCACCGCCATCATGCGCTCGCTTTGCGGGATGCCCTCGGTGATGCGCGATGGGAGGATGGTGACGGTTTCCACATCATGGATGGGCATGGGCTCCCCTGCTTTGCCGGACAGCAGCTCACACACGGCCGATGTGGTGTCGCCCAGCGCCAGCACCGGGATGCCGCCGCGCAGCAGGTTGCCGTCCAGCATGGACGGGATGTCGCCATCCACGCCACCGGCCAGCACCACGCCCTGCGGGTTCAATGCGAACACTTCCTCCGCCGGGGTGTCGCCGGCGATAATCCGGCAGAATATCTTTTCCGCGCGCAGTTTGACAGCGATGGCGCTGGCATAGCGCACATCAAAATTCATCACGGCGATCATGTCTCTCATCCCAACATCCCCCTGCTTTGGCCGTTACAGGGAACCGTCCACGGTCCAGTACTCGGCATGGTCGGTTCGCCACGCGGCGACATAGTCAAGCAGCGCCCGCTGGGTCTGATGGTTGGCGATGCCGGTTGTCGTGAATCCGTGCATTTGTTGAAAATCTTTGACGGCGTCCGAGGTGCGCTGGTTGTAGGTGGCAGTTTCGCCACCTTCCTCGAGCAACCCGATCAGGATCAGCCGTTCCTGCAGCGCTTTGACCTTGAGCCCCGCGTTGCCCATGCGCAGCACCAGGTCGGCCACGTCGTGCACCGTGCCGTAGCCCATAATGCGCCAGTCGTCCAGCGGGTACGTCGCCCGCTGCACGCGGTCGGGGTTGTTGCCCTCCAGCACGTGCACCATGATGCCATTGGCCTCCTGCACGCACTTCTCCACCATGGCCACATGGGAGGTGTTGCCGTCCCCGAAATAGCCCAGAAACATCCAGTCCCCGGGCTGCGGGACGTAGCCGTTCTTCTCGATGATTTCGCCGGAATCCGTGTACCACTGGGTGCCCCATCCGGCGATAAAACCGGTGCGGGCCACATAGCGGCCCTGCTTTATGAACCAGTCGCGCCCGGTGTTGGTGCCGCCGTAGTAGGGGTAGGCGTTGTGCAGCAGGTTGGTGCCCAGCTGCTCGTCCACCTTGGCCACGCTCCAGCACAGGAACTCCGCGCACCACTCCGCCTTGGGGTCGCCGGCCCACTGACCGTACTTGGTCACGCCCGCCATCTCCTGATAGCCCAGCTCCTTGACCGCAACGTCCAGCAGCGCCGTGACGTACTCCGGAACCGGGTATTTGGGCGGGATTTCCGTTGCCATCGGTTCCGCCAGCGTCACGCCGCCGGCCAGCACCGACGCAAGCGTCAGCACCAGCAGCATCCGGCGCAGCGTTTTCAACGCGTTCCCTCCTTGAAGGCTCATACCGGACATTATAGCCCGCACCCAAACGGATGACAAGCCAGCGCAAATGTCGTGCGCGCCGCGTTGACACGCCTTCACGCAAACGGCTACACTATTGGCAAAAGATCGGGGGTGGACACACATGAAGAAGAACACCTATCTGGCCGCCAAACAGCAAGCCATCACGCAGTTTGACCGCGCGCACATCGTGCTGACCGAGAAGGAGAAAGACGCCATTGAGGTAGCGGACTTTGGCCTCGACGACCTGGCCCGCACAGGCTTGCAGATCTTAACTTATGTCAACACCGAGCGCTGCTGCGCCAAGGAATTGGTCATGACCCCGAACCAGACCTGCCCGGAGCACCGGCACCCCATGATGGACGGCCAGCCCGGCAAGGAGGAGACCTTCCGCTGCCGCGCGGGCACGGTGTCGCTGTTTGTGCCGGGCAGGCGCACAGCCCACCCAAAAGCCGTGCCGCCCCAAGGCGATGAAGCTTACTACACCGTGTACCACGAGATCGTGCTGAACCCTGGCGACCAATACACCCTGGCGCCGGACACGCTGCACTGGTTCCAGGCCGGCCCCCTGGGCGCCATCGTGTCGGAGTTCAGCACCGCCAGCCATGACGAAAGCGATGTGTTCACCGACCCGCGCATCCAGCGGGTGCCGGTGGTGGAGTGAGCGAAATCCAAAAAGCGATGGAGAGCCAAGACAGAGCGAAGCGCCCCCATGTGATCATCATCATGGCCGACCAGCTGCGGTACGATGTGCTGGGGCAGGGGTTTACGCCGCATATTGACGCGCTTCGCGGGGAAAGCGTGGTGTTTGAGTACGCATACTGTGCAAGCCCGCTGTGTGTGCCGTCGCGGGGGGCGTTTTTTACGGGGACATACCCCAACACCAACGGATCGCTGATCAACCCGTGGGAGCCGCTGGACGCGCACTATGGCAATGTAAAAACCGAAATCGACCACCTGTATTCCCTTATGGAAAAGGGCTGGGACAGCCTGCACAGCGGCAAGCAGCACCTGTACCTGGAAGGCGAAAAGCTGCAGGACAGGACGGACAACTGCACTCGGTTTTTGTCCGATGAGCAGAGCTACCGCGCGCACCTGAAAGAGAATAACCAGCCCATGCCCGGCGGCAAAGGCTTCCGCACCAAGGTGCCGGAAATGGTCAATGGCGCGGTCACGCGGGTGAGCTCGTACTCCACCGCAGCCACCGGCGTGTATGAGCCGGGCGGGGACTACTACTTTGACGGGTATTTCACCGCCAAGGCGCTGGAGGGGCTGAAAACCCGCGACAGGGCTAAGCCGCTGCTGCTCAACCTGATGCTGCTGGCGCCCCATCCCCCGCTGCAGATCCCGGAGCCGTGGTTTTCCCGTGTGCACCCGGAGGATGTAAAACTTCCGGACAACGTGGGCGTGTATGGCCCGCGCCAGTCGCCGTTGCAGATGTACAACCTGCCCGGCATCGTGGGCACGCGCTATACGCGCGAGGAATGGGCGGAGCCCTGGCGGGTGTATTTGGGGCTGGTGGGGCTGCTGGATGACTGCGTGGGGCAGGTGATTGCAGAGCTCAAGGCGCAGGGCATCTATGAGGATTGCCTGATCGTGTTCACGTCCGATCACGGGGAAATGCTGGGCGCCCATGCCCTGTTCCAGAAGATGTGCATGTACGAGGAAGCCGCGCGCGTGCCGCTTTCGATCCGCTTCCCGAAAGGCGCGGGCATTGCACCGGCGCATCTCCAGGACACCGTCAGTCACATCGATGTGCTGCCTACGCTGTGCGAGGTGCTGGGGTTGACCCCGCGCCACACGATGGACGGCGCGTCGCTGATGCCGCTGGTTACAGGCGAAGGGCGCGCAAAGCGCGATGTGTTCATCCAGTATGACGGCAACGGATCGCGCTCCAACTTCCAGCGGTGCGTGGTGCGCGGCCGGGTGAAGCTGATCGTGGATCTGTTCAAGGACGAGGTGTTCTACGAGCTGTATGACCTGGCGCACGATCCCGGCGAAATGGACAACCTGATCTTCGGCGCGGGGCATGACGCGCTGGCAACGGACCTGCACGCGGCGCTGGATGACCACATGCGCTCGACGCACGACATGCTGACCTTGCCTGCGCTTGACCTTCATGGCTTCCGCCAACGCTACGCACCGCTGCCGGCGAAATAGTTGACGCCCGCCCCTTACAGCAACGCCCGCCCCGGAAAATCCGGGGCGGGCGCGTTTTGGTTCAGTCCGAAAGCTTGGTATCGCTTACTTCACATAGCCCGCGGCCTGGAGCGCCTTGGTGTAGATTTCCAGCCAGCGGTCCAGACGCATGCCGTCAAAGCCCTTGACATACTCGTCCCAGTCGGTTTCCAGGCTCTTCTGCCCGGAGATGAAGTAGGCACGCCACTCGGAGTGGTAGGTTTCAATCTCGCTGCCCAGCTGCGACATTTCGGTGGCTTCCTCGGCCGTATAGAAGCGGCCCACAGGCGCCCACACTTCGTCGGGGACGTAGTTGATCAGCCCGTCCGCGCTGCGCACGGCGGCCGGCCAGGTTTCGCCGCCCTTGAAGAACTCGTTGGTGGCAACCGAGGGGTTGGCGCCGCCCGCCCACGGGACGTACTTGGCCAGCACCTGCTCAAAGTTGATGCCGTCCGGGTTATGCAGTACAAAGTCGGTCAGCTTCAGGCCGCCGGGGGAATCGGCGTCCTTCTCATAGGTTTCGCCTTCCACGCCCATGAAGTAGGCGATGATGCCCTCATCCGAATACCAGTGATCCACCCAGCGGGCGGCGGCTTCGGGGTATTTGCAGGCATCGGTGATGACAAACTGGCCCGCGGTGCTCGAGGGCAGGGTGTAGGAGCCCCACACCTTGTCGCCATTGGGGCCTTCAAACGGCTCGGTGATGCCGATGGTGAACTGCTCATACGGGGAGCCGGCCACCGGGGAGTTGTTGACCATCGAGTAGGTCAGCGCGCGGCCGGTGGACGCCTTGGCGATCAGCTGCGCAAAGTCCATGGTAAAGATGTCGCTGTCCAGAAGCTTCTCCATGTACAGGGTGTTGATGAACTTCAGCTGATTGCGGTACTCCTCGGTGCGGAACGCGTAATCCACGCTGCCGTCGTCCTTGGCCAGCAGGTTGCCGAAGTTGCCGCCGCGGTTGTTCAGCCCGAAGCTGCCCGCCAGCGGGACGGTGATGGCCGTGATGCCGCTGCCCGTCAGCGGGATTTCATCGGCCTGGCCGTTGCCGTTGTAGTCCAGATCCTTGGCTTTGCGCAGATAGTCCAGCAGGCCGTCGGTCGTGGTGGGGATGGCGTCAAAGCCCAGCTTCTCCAGCACTTCGGTGTTGAAGAAGAACTTGGAGCCCATGCGGATCGCATCGCCCGCCAGGATGTAAGGCGCAGCATAATACTTGCCGTCGGCCTGGGTGATGGCGTCCTTTGCGGTGGGGAACTTGTCCAGCCACTTGACCAGGTTGGGGGTGTACTCCGCGTAGTCGCTCAGGGGCAGGAACATGCCTTCCTCGGCGTACTTGGCCTGGTCGGTGGACGATACGTTCATCTTGAACAGCACGTCAGGCAGCTCGCCGGAGGCCAGTATCAGGCTTAACTGCGTGGCGGCGTCGGAAGCCGGAATGTTGCGGTACTGCATGTCGATGCCGCTGACTTCCTCAAAGTCCTTGAGGATGACGATGTCGTTAAAGTCAATCTGCACCGGGGATTGGGAGTTGACCACCGTCAATACGATGGGTTCGGATACGATGGGGTATCCTTCCTTGTTGACGGTCACTTCGCCCAGCGCCACAAAGGGGAGCGCCAGCGCAAGCACCACCAGCAATGCGAGGAAACGTTTGTTCATTTGGGGAAACCTCCTTCAATATTGTGACCGCGCCGATGCGCGTATCATCCTTTGACAGAGCCGATCATCACGCCCTTGATGAAGAACCGTTGCACGAAGGGGTACATGATCAGCATGGGAACCGAGCTTAACACAATGACGGCATACTTGATGGTCTCCGCGCGCATGGCCTGGCGCGCGGCTTCGTCGGACGCCATGTCCATCATGGTCTGCGAAGAGTTGAGGATCAGCACCTTGCGCAGGTGCAGCTGCAGCGGCTGCAGGCTTTCCTTGGAGATGTACAGCAGCGCGCTGAAGTAGCTGTTCCAGTGCCCGACGGCGTAGTACAGACCGATCACGGCCACCACAGGGCCGGACAGCGGCAGCACGATGCGCATCAGGGTGCCGAAATGGCTGGCGCCATCAATCTCCGCGGCTTCCTGAATCTCATATGGGATGGACGAGGTAAAGTAGGTGCGCATGATGATCATGTTGTACACCGAGATGGCGCCGGGCAGAATCAGCGCCAGCCAGGAGTTCATCAGCCCTAAGGTCTTGCCCACCATCAGGTAGGTGGGGATCAGGCCGCCGGAGAAGAACATGGTAAACGTGATCATCTTCATCAGCACGTTGCGGCCCCACAGGTTGCGGCGGGACAGGGGGTACGCTGCCAGGATCGTCATCACCAGGTTGAGGGCGGTGCCCATCGCCATGATGATCATGGAGTTGCGGAAGCCGCTCATCAGGCTCTGGTTTTTGAACACCTGCATGTAGTTGTCGGTGGTCACGCTCACCGGCCACAGGAACACGCGCCCGGCCGCCACCATCAGCGCGTCGCTGAACGAAGCGCTCACCACGTACACCAGGGGATAGATGATGATGACCGTCAGGATGGCCAGCAGGATGACGATGGCCGTTTCAAAGCGGACATCGCCCTTGCTCATCCGCGCGTTCCGGCTGGCGCGGGGTTGGGTGGTTGGTGTCATCCCTTTATCCCCCTCACCACAGGCTCGTATCGCCCAGGCGCCTGGACGCGGCGTTGACCATCACCAGCAGCGCCATGTTGATCACCGAGTTGAACAGGCCGATCGCGGTGGCCATCTCATACTGGGCCGACTCGATACCGATGCGGTAGGAGTAGGTGGAGATCACGTCGGATACGGACAAGTTCAGGTCGTTCTGCATCAAAAATACCTTTTCAAACCCCACGCTCATGATATACCCCGAATTGAGGATCAACAGCGTGACAATCGTGGGCATGATGCCGGGCAGGTTGATGTGCCAGATGCGTTTCCAGCGGCTGGCGCCGTCAATCATGGCGGATTCGTGCTGTTCCAGGTCAATGCCGGACAGCGCCGCGATGTAGATGATCGAGTTCCACCCCGCGTTCTGCCACATGCCCGAGCCGATATACAGCGGCCGGAACAGGTCGGCCCGCTGCATCCAGTTGTATCCCTCGCCGCCCAGCGCCCTGATAAACAGGTTGACCACGCCGTAATCGGTGTTGGTGAAGCTGCGGATCATGCCCACCAGCACCACCGTGGACAGGAAGTGCGGCGCGTAGGTGACGTTCTGCACGAACTTCTGGTAGGTGGAATTGCGCACCTCGTTTACGCACAGCGCCAGCAAAATGGGCACCGGGAAGCCCCACAGCAGGCTTTGCAGGCTGAGCACCACGGTGTTGGTGATGACGCGCTCACAGTAAGGCGAGGTGAAGAACCGGACGAAGTGCTTCATCAGCGGCTCGGCCCAGGGGCTGCCCAGGATCCCGCGTCGCACCTTGTAATCCTTGAACGCCAGCAGCACGCCGTACATGGGCCCGTAGGCCATCACGACGAAATAGACCACCACCGGCAACAGCATCAGGTACAGCTGCCAGTTGCGGGTGATCCGGTTTTGCTGGTTGAACTTCCTTACGTTCCGCAGGTCGAGTTGCGCCATCACATGCCCTCTCTGACACTTGTACGGACAGGCTCTATACTGGAATGTAACTATATCATAGAGAAAAACAGGTTGTCTGTCAACCGTGCGCGGCGCAGGTGAAATCCAGGTAAAACCTGATCCCGTCCTTGCGCCGCATCGTGGTGTCCTACCGGGGCGGCCAGTTTTCGTAGGCGTCCAGCAGCTGTTGCGCGCCCTCGGCCCGGCCGGTGCGCCCCAAATGTTCCACATATCCGGGCAGCTCGTTCCAGGTGTGGTAGGGGCCGTTTTCCTGGATCACTGTCCACATGGGGTCGGCCGGGTAGGGGGAGCGGAGCATCTGCCCCTCCTGCCAGTCCAGGATCATCTTGGCGCCCCTGGCGCAGATCTCGGGGTGCTGCGCGGCCACGTCATGCTCCTCATGCGGGTCATCTTTCAGGTTGAACAGCATTTCGCGCGGCAGCAGGCGGAACCCGTCGTGGATGGTGCGCATGTACAGCCAATCGCCAAAGCGCGCGCTGCGCTGGCAGACGTGCGCCATCTGGGAAAGGATCAGGTGATCGCGCCCGGCAGGCGTGCCCTGCAGCACGCTTTGGGCAAACGACTGGCCGTCCCAGATGGGGTTGGGCTTGACGTTGAGCAGCTCGGCCATCGTGGGCGCCAGGTCGAGCAGATACTGGAAACCCGGCACGGATTTGTTGGCGGCGCCGCCGGGCCATTTGATGATCATGGGAATGTGGCAGGTGATGTCATCCGCCGTGCCATGCTCGGCGTAGATGCCCAGCTCGCCCATGTTTTCGCCGTGGTCGGAGGTGATGATGATGGCGGTGTCCTCATAGATGCCCTGCGCCTTGAGCAGGTCGAACACCTGTCCCAGCAGCATGTCGGCATAGGCGATGCCGCAGTCATAGCCGTCAATGACGGTGCGCAGTTTGTCATACTCGCGCACGGCGCCAGGCTGGCGCGGGTATTTGGGGCTGGTCTTGTCGTCATACATGCTGATTTCCTGGATGCCGTGGGGCCCCACCATGTTCAGATGCTTCTCAAACACCTCCGGCGTCAGCCACGCCGGGATGGGCTCGTCCGCAAACGGGTTGCCGAAGCTTTCCGGCGCGCGGTAGGGGGTGTGCGGGTCCCACAGGTGCAGGTGCAGGTACCAGTCGTCCCGCTGCTCGTTGCGCTTTAGCCAGTCCAGGGCGACGGGCAGCACCTCCTCGCCGGATTCCCCGCCGTGGCCGCCCACGTTGAGCACTTCGTTGAAGCCCGCCTGGAACCACCAGGACGAGTGCCGCTCGCCAAACGTGGAAATGGATGCGGCGTACAGCCCGGCCTTGCGGAAGATGTTGTGGAAGTTGTCATTGTCCCACTGATCAGTAAAGCCGCGCTCCGGCCCGGTCAGCCGCCTGTCCGCCGCGGTGCCGCCGTGCCCCACCGCGCCGTTGCGGATGCCAAACACGCCGGAGATCAGCGCGGCGCGCGAGGGCAGGCAGGGCGCGTCCGAGCAGTAGCACTGCTGCATGACCACGCCTTGCCGCGCCACCTGATCCAGATTGGGCGTGGTGTTGCGGGCATAGCCATAGCAGCCGATATGGTCGGGACGCAGGGTGTCGATGTCAATGAAAAGAACGCGCATTCAGAGCCCTCCCTTTTCAGTTTCCGTGGTGCATGCGCATTCTATCACGTGCGGTGACAAGCGACAACGCGGCCGGATGGTCTCGCTCCGTCCGGCCGCGTTCGTTATGCTGTGTTGACGTGCCTTACACCCACGTCTCGGGCACATGGCCGGTGGTGGCGGGTGGACCTGCCTTGGGCGCGGCCCAGCGCGCGGCGTTGATCAGTACGCGCTGCACGGTTTCGTTGTGGTAGGTGGGGAAGGTTTCGTGGCCGGGCTGGAAGTAGAACACCTTGCTCTTGCCGCGGTGATAGCAGCAGCCGCTGCGGAACACGTCGCCGCCGGAGAACCAGCTGATGAACACGAGCTGGTCAGGCGCGGGGATCTGGAACGGCTCGCCGTAGGTTTCCTCGTGCTCGAGGATGATCATGTCCTGGGTCAGGCCTTCGGCGATCGGGTGGGCGGAATCCACGCACCACAGGATCTGCTTTTCGTGGTTTTCGCGCCATTTCAGGTCGCCCGTGTTGGTGCCCATCAGGCGCGCGAAAATCTTGGAGGCATGCCCGGAGTGCAGCACCACCAGGCCCATGCCGTCCTGCACGCGGCGGTACACGCGCTCCACGGTGGCGTCCTCCACCTGGCCGTGGGCGATATGCCCCCACCAGAACAGCACGTCGGTTTCGTCCAGCACCTGCTGGGTCAGGCCGTTCTCCGGCTCCTTGAGGGTGGCGGTGCGGGTGTCAAAGCCGGCGTTTTTCAAAAAACCGGCGATGCAGCCGTGGATGCCCTCCGGGTATACGCGGGCGACCTCCTCGCTGCGCAGTTCGTGCAGGTACTCGTTCCAGACGGTGACACGGATTGTTGACATGGTGTTCCCCTTTCCCCGCGCGGTGGCGGATGGCTGATTATGGTGCGGGCACGCCGTGCGGGATGTTGTGCCGGCGTGCGTATTCACTGTGCGCCTCGGTCAGTTCCTGGGTGACGCGCCAGGTGGCGCCGTCGGTGGCCAGTTCGATGACGGCCCAGGAAGCAAACCGGTACGGGATGTGCTGCTGTTGCAGCTGGTCCTGGGCCATTTCCGAGCCGAACATGCCGTGCGGGATGATGGCCAGCTCGGGCTGTACGGAAGCCAAAAACGGGCGGTTCAGGCGGTTCAGGCCGTGGTGCGGATACTTGAGGATATCGCTTTTCAGGTCAAACCGCTCGCCAAAGCGCGTCTGCGTGACGCCTTCGACATCGCCGGCCAGCAGAATGGTGCGATCGCCAAAGCGCACCTGCAGCATGCCGGACCGGGCGTTGACGGTTTTTGCCTTGGGCTGGTGATAGACCGTGGCGCAGGCGTCGCCGATCCTGATCACATCGCCCTGGGTGACCTGCACCACGGGGACACTTGCCTCCTCCAACGCGCGCATCGCGGCGCGCTGGTACAGGCCCGGGCCGGTGGCATCCGGCGCGAACACGGTGTAGAATCGCCCCACGCTGACATGCGAAAGCAGCCAGGGCAGCCCGCCCACATGGTCGGAATGCGGGTGGGTGTTGAAGACGGCGTCCAGATGCGTGATGCCCAGCGCGTCCAGCATGGCTTCCATGCGCGGCACGTCGGTCTCCTTGCCGCAGTCGACCAGCAGGGTGTGGCCGTTCTGCTCCAGCAGCAGGCAATCCCCGCCCACCAGGTCGCACGCATAAACCGTCAGGGTGTCCGCGTTAACCGGAAACGGCGTTGCTTCGTGGGCATTGAATACCGTGCGCTCCTGCGCAGCCACCGGGATCAGGAACAGCAGCACCAGCAGGAACACAAGGGCACGCGAGGGTCTTTGCAACCGGCAACCGTCCTTTCAGGCAATGAAACGTCTGCGGCATTGTACCATGTTGCCGTCACGCCGGGCAATCCGGCGCCGCTTTGCGGATATTTCACGCGCAAGCGTTGAAGGTTTGGTATACTATTGGCGTGCCCCCTGGCACGAAAGGAAGTGTCACATGCTTACCGTCAAAGCGCCCTATACCGGGATCTCATTAAACGACCTGCGCATACCGGCAGGCTGCCGCCCGATGGGCGCGCTGACCCACGCCTGGCGCATGGCGCTGGAACTAAACGCCACGGCGTATCACTTTGACGAGGACGCCTGGCAGCGCGCGGGCTGGCAGGACGTGCTGTCCCTGCGCGTGTTCGGCGAAAAGCGCGAGCGCTACATCAAGAGCGTGCGCAACGCGCGCAATGTCACCCGCCGGTACCTGGAAAAGCGCGTCAACACGGGCGCGGAGCGAGCGTGGACGGAGCCGGAAGAGGTGGAAAAGGCGCTCGTGATGACCCACCCTTTGCCGGACGGCAAACACCTGGTGGCCATTGCGTTCCGGGGCACCGGCGGCACCGCGCGGGAGTGGGAGCCCAACTTCGCCTGCCACCCGACGGACGGTATGCACTCGGGCTTTCTTCGGCTGGCCAATGAATTTGCCGAAGGCGCTGACAACATTGCTCTGTCCCAGCTGGGCGCGGCGCTGGGGCAGCCTGATCTCACGCTGGCCACGGTGGAGGAGGAGCTGACCAACACGAGCTGCCGCTTTCAGCTGCTGTTGACCGGTTACAGCCAGGGCGCGGCGGTGATGCAGCTGTACGCCAAGCACCTGCTGGACAGGGGCGTGTGGCCCGGCCGCCTGCTGGGCCTTGGGTTTGCCTCGCCGTCGGTATCCTATGCGGACGCATCCGACGCCGACATCCCCCTGTACCACCTGGCCAACCCGGACGACCTGACGCCGCGCGTGGGCGCTGCGCACCATCTGGGCCAGGTGTGGCAGTATGTGCCGGATGAAGCGCTGCGCGCCCAGTGGTACCAGAACGCGTATGATGACCCGCAGTTGGCGCCGTTCCGGCAGATGGTGGACGCCATGCGCAACCTGGAGCAGGCATTGGGCTTTTGCGCGTACCTGATGCGCGCGGTAATCGGGCTGCCGACGTATGACTTGTGCGCCTTTCTTGCCGGCGCGCTGGACCCGCTGATGGAAACGCCCACTACGCGCTCCGCCGTGGCGCAGGCGCAGGTCACCGCCCGGGTGCTGCTGTTCAAAGCGGCCAGCGAGTACCGTGCCGTGTTCGGCACGCTGCCGCCGGAGACCAACCAGGAAATCGATATTCTGCGGCATATCCTGTCCGTGGGCCCGGCGCTTTACCCGCGCCTGCTGTGGCGGGCGGTCGCCCTCCCCCACGTGCTGGTCCGCGCGCCGGAGGAAACCCCCGCCAGCTACCACGATATTGTGGTCAACCGCCTGCACCAGCTGACGCGCGTGAAGGACATTTAGGCGCTCCGCGCCCTTGACGCGTACCACGCGCGGGCGTAAGATACAGTCACAAGTGAATCGGCACGTGCATCTGCATGGCGACATGCGGCGGGCAACCGCCAGGGAATGCGGATGAAAGTTCCGGGCTATCCCAGTAACCGTGAAGCGGACGAACAGGCACAGGCCACTGCCGGAATGGCGGGAAGGCGCCTGGGAGGATGAAGCCAAGCCGGGAGACCTGATGCGCGTGGGCGGGGAAATCCCCGCCGCTTCTGGTGAAAGGAATGGCCGTGCCAGCGATGGCTGCGTATTGTTCCTCCCGGGAGGAACATTTTTTGTTCCGCGGTTCATTTGAATATCATAAGGAGGTCATTCAAATGACCAAGCGTACCCTCTCCTTGCTCCTGTCCCTGCTGCTTGTGCTGGCGCCCATGCTGGCGATGGGCGAAGCGCCCGTGCTCGTCACCGACATGATGGGCCGCGACATCAGGCTGAACCAGCCCGCCACCAAGGTGGTGGCGCTGATGCCCGGCGACTGTGAGGTGCTCTACGCCATCGGCGCGGGCGACACGCTGGTCGGCCGCGGCGAGTGGTGCAACTACCCAGAGGAAGTGCTGAACGTCCCATCCGTTGAGTCCAGCTACCAGATCAACATCGAGCAGGTGGTGGCGCTGGCCCCTGAAGTGGTGATCATGACCAAGATGGGCCAGTCCCAGGAGCACGCCGCGCAGCTGGAAAAGGCGGGCATCCAGGTGTTTGTCAGCGATGCGCAGAACATTCAGGACGTATACATCAGCATTGACCTGCTGGGCAAGCTGACCGGGCATGAAGAAGAGGCGGCCAAGCTGATCGAAGGCATGCAGACGGACTTTGCGGCCTTGCGGGACTTGACCAAGGACAAACCCGAAGCCACGGTGTATTTTGAGTCCAGCGAGCTGCAGTACGGCCTGTGGCCGGCCGTCAGTGGCACCTTTATGCAGGAAGTGGGCGAGCTGCTGGGCCTGACCAACACCTTTGGCGACCTGACCGCCTGGACCGAGGTCAGCGAGGAAGAGGTCATCAAGCGCAACCCGGACTACATCGTGTCCACCAACCTGTTTGCCACCGACGGCCGCGCCGCCAATGAAGAGATCATGGCGCGCCCGGGCTGGGACGCGATCACCGCCGTCAAGGAGGGGCATGTGTATGCCCTGGGCGACACGATCACCCGCCCTGCCCCGCGGGTGGTGGACGCTGCGCGGGCGCTGTATGACCTGATCTACGGCGAAGAGAAGTAACGCAAACCACGCATAAAAAAGGACCGGATGGCGCGGAGGCCGTCCGGTCTCTTTTTGTTGGCTGGCCGCTATACGGGCTGCACCGGCATGCGCTTTTGATCGTACCGCTGCCAAAGCACCACGATCAGGATCAGCGCGATGCCGGCCAGGTCAGTCACCAAACGGGGGTCGATCAGCATCAGGCCGCCGGCCAGGCTCATCAGCTGCTGGAGCAGGTTCATCTTGCGCACGTAGAACCGTTCCAGGCACATTGCGATACCGAACATGCCGATCAGCGCGGTGGCGGTCATCTGCAGCACTTCCCACCATTGCGCGCCCAGCATGAGCAGCTTGGGGTTGTAGATGAACATATAGGGAATCAAGAACGCTGCCACCGCCAGGCGTGTGGCTTCCACGCCGGTGCGCAGCGGGTCGGATTTGGCGATGGCGGCACCTGCCATCGCCGCAAGGGCCACCGGCGGCGTAATGTCCGCCACAATGCCAAAGTAGAACGTGAATAGGTGCGCAGGCAGGTTTTGCATGTTGCTGCCCAGCGCCGCGAGGTTGGCCACCGTGTCCGGCAGCACGCGGTGCATGGCGCCGATCACCACCGGCGCCATCACCGACGAGGTGATCAGGTAGTTGGCGGTGGTGGGCACCCCCATGCCTAAAACGATGGAGGTGATCATGGTAAAGAACAGCAGCAGCAGCAGCCGGTCGCCCGCCAGGGCGGTTAATCCGCCGCCGATGCGCGCGCCGATGCCCGTGGCGGTGATCACCCCGGACACAATGCCCGATGTGGCGCAGGCCAGCGCCACCGACAGCACGTTGCGCGCGCCGGTTTCCAGCGCCTTCCAGTAGTCCTTGACGCGCAGCGCTTCGGTTTTGCGCACCACCTCCATCACGTCGCGGCCGCGCGCGGCGGCCATCACGGCGTCAAAGATGGTTTTGACATATCCTCCGGCCACGGCCACCAGCATGCCGATCAGCGCGGCATAGGCGGTGGTCAGCGAGGTGGCGGTCAGCACGTAAATGATGGCCATCAGCGGCAGGATCAGATAGCCGCGGTCTGCCATTATGCGCGCCAGGCGGGGCATCTTGTCCTTGTCCATGCCCAGCAGGCCGCGCTTTTTGCTTTCCAGGTCGATGATGATGTAGATGCCGGCAAAGTACAGAAGCGCCGGGATGATCGCGGCTTTGATGATGGTGGCGTAGCTCACGCCCACCGAGTCCACCATCAGGAAGGCGGCGGCACCCATGACCGGTGGCATGATCTGCCCGCCGGTGGACGCGGCGGCTTCAACGGCCGCGGCAAACTCCGGCCGGTAGCCCAGGGATTTCATCATGGGGATGGTAAAGCTGCCCGAGCCCACGGTGTTGGCCACCGAGGAGCCGGACACCGTGCCCTCCATCGCGCTGGTGATGACCGCCACCTTGGCCGGGCCGCCACGCTTGTGGCCGGCAATGGCGTTGCTCAGGTCGATGAAGAACTCGCCCACGCCGGTGCATTCCAGCACCGCGCCAAAGAGCATGAACAGGAAGATGAAGTTGGCGCTGGCGGCGATCGCCGGGCCAAACACGCCCTCATAATCATAGAACAGGTGCTCAATGATGCGCCGGGAGGAGAGGTTGCTTTTCAGGAAGCCGGGCATCGAAGGTCCGAACACCGCCAGGCCGATAAACACCACCGCGATGATCACGATGGGCAGGCCCACCACGCGGCGCGTGGCTTCCAGCAGCAGCAGGATGCCCAATATGCCGATGTAAATTTCAATGGGTTTTAACCGCAGGCGGGACGCCAGCGCGCCCTGGTTGAACACCTGATACATGCACACGGCAAAGCCCAGCAGCGACAGCACCACGTCATACCAGGGCAATGTGTTCTTGGGCATGGAGCGCTTGGCCGGGTACAGGATGAACGCCAGCAGCATCACCAGCGCCAGGTGCAGCGCGCGGATGTAGGTGATGGAGGAGATCGCGTGCCAGATCTGAATGATGGAGAACAGGACACACACGACCGCGATCGCCTGCGCCCGGAAATCCGGGAAGGTACGGTACGCGCTCTCGCGGTCGTACTTGCTCATAATCTCGTTGATCTCAGCCTCGGCGACCCGCTCGATGCCTTCAATCATCTCTTCGGGTGTCGACCTGATTTTTTCTTCGTCACTCAAATGGGTCACACTCCTTCTCGCGCGCCAAAAAACAGGGGCCAGCCCCCGAGGGCAGGCCCCTGTCATGATGCCTTACTTGGGCAGCTGGGAACCCTCGGGGATGGTTACGTTCACCTCGGCGTAGTACCTGGCGGCGCCGGGATGGATCGGGCACGGGATGCCTTCCACCGCAAACGAGGGCACCAGGTCCTGCGCCTTGGCGTGGGTCAGGTCGCCCTTCTTTTCAAACAGCGTCTTGGTCAGGTTGTACACCAGATCCTCGTCCAGATCCTTGGCGACGATGATCACTGCGGTGATGGACGAAATGACGGTATCCTCGGTCAGGCCGGTGTAGGTGTCCTGGGACACGGTGACCGGCACATAGAAGGGATACTTTTCGCTGAGCGTGGCCATTTCATCGTCCGTCAGCGGGATCAGGCGCACGGGCAGCTTGGTGGAGATTTCGATGATCGCCGGGTTGGGAATGCCGGCCGTGATGAACGCAGCGTCAATCTGCTTGTTCTGGAACGCGGTGGCGCTTTCGGCGAAGGAATACCAGGATTCCTCCACATCGTCCAGCGTCAGGCCCGCCAGTTCCAGAATCTGGATCGCGTTGATCGAGGTGCCGGAGCCCTGGGCGCCGATGGAAATCTTTCTGCCCTTCAGGTCCTGAATGCCGGTGATGTCGCTGTCGGCGGCAACGACGAGCTGCACGGCCTCGGGATACAGCGCGCCGATGGCGTAGAAGTTGTCAAACACTTCGCCTTCAAACTGGTCCTTGTCGCCCTGGTAGGCGTAGAAGATCGTGTCGTTCTGGGAGAAGCCGAGCTGGAACTCGCCGTCGCAGACGCTGACGATGTTCACCTTGGAAGCGCCGGTCACCTGCGGGACCACTTCGATGCCTTCGATGTTCTTGTTCCACAGCTGGGCGATTTCGGAACCAAAGGCGTAGTAGGTGCCGGCGGTGCCGCCGGTGCCCATCGAGAGCACCTGGGTTTCCGCCGCGGCGGATGCCAGGGACAGTGCCATCACTGCACACAGGAACAATGCCACCCATTTCTTCATAGAACCAATTCCCCCCTTGTTCTTGGCTTTCGGTATACGCAGGCTGCTGGCGCCGGTTTGCCCTGCCGGCTTCGTCCGCCTCGTCTTGGCCGCAGTATAGCATCCGCAATTTTACCTGTCAACAAACGAAATAAATATGTTGTTTGCTGGATAAATATCCGGCTTACGCGCCCGCCGGTTGGCGCTTCGGGGCGGGGCTGTCCAGCCACACCTGGTTCTTGCCGTTGTTTTTGGCCCGGTACATCGCGGCATCGGCCTGGGCGACCAGCGCCCGCGCACCCATGCCGGGGGTCCGCTCGGCAATGCCGATGGACAGCGTATACGAAAGCACCCGGCCATCGTCGGCCTGCGCGGGATTTTTCTCGATCATGGCGGCGATGCGGCGGCAGATGGCCTGCGCCTGCGCGCCGCTGGCGCCCCTGAAAAAGATCAAAAGTTCATCGCCGCCATAGCGGGCGGCAAGGTCGGTCTTGCGGATGTGCTGGCGGATCGTGCGGCCGGCGTGCAGCAGCGCCGTGTCGCCGCTGACATGGCCGAACAGATCGTTGATCTCCTTGAAGTTGTCCAGATCGATCATCGCCAGCGAGGACGCTTCCTCCTCCTGTAGGTCGCGCAGCGCCGCATCCAGCTGGTCGTCAAAGCTGCGCTTGGTCAGCAAGCCGGTGACATGGTCGGCGCCGTATGCCATCAGCCGCCGGTGGATAAAGGTGTTCATCACAACCATGATGAGGGCAAACAGGACCGCGGACGTGATGTAGATCAACAGCCGCAGTTTGTCCAGCAGGCGCATCACATGCTCGGCGGAATAATCCACCCCCACCAGACCGACCAAAGTGTCATCCCGCGGGTCAACAATGGGCGCATAGCCGGTGACAAACATGCCCCATTTGGGGTCGCGCTCAAGCTCGCCGGCGCGGGGCTGGCGCATTTGCGCGGCCTCCAGCTCCAGTGGCACCACCGAGTCGCTGGACCCCAGCGGCGAAAAATCCGCGCTGTCCTCCGGCTCGCCGTCCAGGATATACTCCGCGCGGCCGTCCCGGAGCCGTTCGGTGAACACAAAGCTGGCCTCGCTGCTGTCCTTCAGGTGCCGGAACGCCGCCAGCATGCGCTGGTAGTACGCTTCGTCGTAATCTCCCGGCGCGAAGGACGCGCTGTCGGACAGCGCGCGGTAGTTTTCGATATCCTCCTCCAGGAAGCGCGCGATGGTGATCGCCATGTTCATGGCCGAGCCGCCGTCGCGCACGGTGGCGATGCGAAAGGTGTCCTGGTAGTACACGAAGATGGGGATCTGCAGCACCAGCGTCAGGACGGCGCTGACCAGAAAATAGCGCACACGATAGCCGATATTGCGTGTCCATCGGAACGCCCGCACCGTTTCACCTCCGCATACAGGTCGGCGCGGCGGAAAGGCTGCCCTTCCGCCGGCGTCGATCTTTGTGTTGGGGATATCCTACACTTTTGTGGCTCCGTTGTCCATCCGGGCAGCGGCTCGTGCGCCCCCGGTGCTGTACGCGTGCGATGCCTTTGCGTATACTGACAGGCATCCAACATCATCATGGAATGGGAGGATATTATGGCTGCATTTTCCGCGGCTTCGCCGGATCCGGCGCTGCCCATCGGCGTGTTTGACAGCGGCTTTGGCGGCATCAGCGTGCTTAAGGTGCTCAGGCAGGAGTTCCCGAACGAGGATTTCCTGTTCTTTGGCGACAACCGCAACGCCCCGTATGGCGTGCGCTCACAGAACGACATCGAGCAGCTGACGCTCAGCAGCGCTCATGCCCTGCACCGGCTGGGCATCAAGGCGCTGGTGGTCGCCTGCAACACGGCCACCGGCGTGGCGCTGGATGCCCTCCGGCAGGCGCTGCCCATCCCGGTGGTGGGCATCCGCCCGGCGCTTAAGCGCGCGCAGACCCTGCGCCAACAGGGGCAGGTGCTGGTGATGGCCACGCCGGCCACGCTATCCAGCCCCGCCTACGTTGAACTGGCGCACCGCCACGGCGAGCGCACGATTCATTTGCCCTGCCCCGGGCTGATGGAATTTGCCGAGCGGAGCGAGCTGTCCGGCCCCAACCTGCACGCATTTTTGAAGCGGCTACTGGCCCCCCACGCGCAGACGCCGGTTGACGTCGTGGTGCTGGGCTGCACGCACTACCCGCTGCTGCAAGGCGAAATCGCG
>JAGVSV010000102.1 GCA_019137115.1 Bacillota bacterium | reverse complement strand
GGGCTTCTACGTGGGCGCGCTCACGACCGAGTACAGCGACGGCACGCTGCGCTTCCGCGTCGGCGACACGCGCCCGAGCATGTACTATTTGATCCAGGCGGAGTGACCCTCCCCCTAAGGGTTCCGGGAATCATTGAAGCGATGATGCTGTGCGCACATGTGTTTTTTGAATGCGGTACATGAACATGGACAGAACCAGGAGATGGAGGAAAATCATCAGGGAAATGGATATACCGCTGGAGGACTGTACCGTTGACCAGGCAGTACCCACATACAGCCCGTTGATGTCCAGCAGGATGCGCTGGGGCAGCAAGCGCCCCAACAGCGCAAGCGCAACGCTGTCCAACAGATAGCACAGGATGCCCAAGGCAATTCGTTTTGTACCGTCTTGCCGATGCAGCACCACACCGTGCAGAAGGGCATACAGCAAACATGCCTGCTCCATTCCGATCAGCACAAGGAAAACAGGAAATGCGACGATCCCTGTCACGCCGTTGGCGCGCAGGATTTGGGCCAGCCCGGCGCCGAACAGATACAGCGACGTCAGCGCGAGCAGCGCGAAAGCGCAACAAACGCCAAAGGCTGTCAGCAGTTACTTGCGCAAATAATCAGGTGGCATAGTATACGCAACATACAGGTTGGTTGCGGTGCACAACGCAATGGCAACAATCACAAGGAATGCGCCGGATCCATTATATGACATGTATGTCTCCCATCATTTTGTGTTGCAGGTTTGAAGGAAAAAGCACACGTACATTATCTGACAGAATCACCCCACATGGAGTACATCACCGACAGGTACAAATATCGACCAGCAAGACAACGCCTTCTGAAACAAAAAATAAATAATCCAGAAGGGAATGGCAATACCAAAGAACCTTTGAACCCGTAAGGTCGTTGCGCATATTGGCCAGTATTGATAGCGCGTTTCTACGGGGAGAGAAAACCAGGCGGTCATATAAGCGTTGTTTTCCGTTCATGACAGCCAGTGCGGCATACATGGCGTCTCGTCGGGGCGTTTGACCCCACGGCACTTCGGCCGCTACAATAGGACATCTATCCACGCAGGAGGCCGATATGAAGTTTGCCAACTGGACGCCGGTCAGCTTTGACCATGTAACGGGCATCACGGGGTTCTGGGAAGGGCGCATGAAGGCTGTGCGGGAGAAAACCGCGCGCGTGTGCCTGGACATGTGCGAAAAAACCGGCCGCATCGCCAACTTCCGCAAGGCCGCGGGCTGGGAGGAAGGCGGGTTCAAGGGCATCTACTTTGACGACAGCGATGTGTACAAGGTGCTGGAGGGCGTCGCGTACCCGGTGCACGGCGGGCAGTTCCCGGCGCTGGAGGCAGAGGCCGACAAGATCATCGACGCCATCTGCGCCGCGCAGTGGGAGGACGGGTACTTAAACACCTACTACACCCTGACCGACCGAAGCAAACGCTGGACGGATATGGCGCGGCACGAGGCGTACTGCGTCGGCCACATGGTGGAAGGCGCGGTGGCGTATTTCCAGGCCACCGGCAAGGACAAATGGCTCAATACCGCCCTCCGGGTGGTGGAGCACATGATGACCGTCTTTGGCCCCGGCAAGCGGCACTGGATCACCGGCCACCAGGAGCTGGAGCTGGCGCTGATCCGCCTGTGGCGGTTGACCGGGCGGGAGGACTTCTTCGATTTCGCGCAGTTTCTGGTGGATGAGCGCGGGCACGGGCATCTGGTCAGCGAGCTGTTCCCGCAGTGGCATTTCGGGCCGGATTACTGCCAGGACGATGTGCCCGCGCGCGATCTGACCCGCGTGACTGGGCATGCCGTGCGTGCGATGTACTACTACAGCGCCATGGCCGACATCGCGGCGCACACCGGCGACGACGGCCTCTATCATGCGCTGCTTCGGCTGTGGGCCGACGTGGTGCCCGGCAACCTGTACGTGACCGGCGGCATCGGGCAGGACAGCGCCAACGAGGGCTTCACCCGCCCCTCCCACAAGCCCAACCTGACCGCCTATTGCGAAACATGCGCCGCCATCGGCATGGCGCTGTGGAACCAGCGCATGAACCTGTTAACCGGCGAGGCCAAATATGCCGACCTGGTGGAAACCGAGCTGTACAACGGCGTGCTGGCGGGGCTGCACCTGGATGGCGGCACGTTCTTTTATGAAAACCCGCTGTCCTCGGTGGGCAAGCACCACAGAAAGCCGTGGTATGACTGCTCCTGCTGCCCGACCAATCTGATCCGCTTCGTGCCCTCGGTGGGCGGCTATGCCTACGCGGTGGACGGCAGCGTGATGGTGGTCAACCAGTTTCTGCCAGGAGAGGCGGATATCCCGACGGCCAACGGCAGCGCCGGCATCTCCGTCCGCACCCGGTACCCGCTGGACGGGGAAATCTCGATTACGCTCAACAAACTGGGCGGCATCACACACCTGCGCCTGCGCAAGCCTGGCTGGTGCGATGCGTGGACGCTGTCAGTCAATGGCAAGGCGGTGGCGGGCGACACGGTGAACGGATACCTGAGCGTGCCGGTTTCCGAGGGCGACCGCATCGAATATCAACTGGCCATGCCCGCGCGCATTGTGCGGGACGATGAACGGGTGCTGGAAAACCTTCATCGCGTGGCCATCTGCCGCGGGCCGATCACCTACTGCGCCGAGGAATGTGACAACCCCGGCTTCGTGCGCGAGTACTTCCATGCTGACCTGCCCCAAGGCGAGGGCGCGTGGCAGGAGGAGGAAAGCGATATCCTGAGCGGCATCGTGATGCTCAAGAACCGCGACCGCACCCTGATCCCCTATTACGCCTGGGACAACCGCGCGCCGGGCGCCATGACCGTTTGGATGCGGGAGAAGCCGGTCGGGTAACGCGGACCGTTTTCGGCCGCCGACGCATCGCCCGGCGGCCGTTTTTCTTGGCAGCCATTGAACGCGCACGGGATTTCGTGCTATCATTTGCTGAACAAAACGCGATGGGCGTTCTTTTCCGCCTGTGAGCAGGAAGCGATGGCTATGACCGGAGACAAACTTTTTTTTGCCGTGGTGGAGCGGGGCAAGGCCAACCGTCTGCTGCGGGCGGCGCAGGAATGCGGCGCCAAAGGCGGCACCATTTTCCTGGGCGAGGGCACGATCAAGTCCAAATTGCTCGACAAATTGGGCATCAACGAAATCCATAAGGAAATCCTGATGACGGCGGTGCCGGACGGCATCAGCGACAAGTTGTACGAAACCCTGTCCCGGGAGTTCAAGTTGCACCGCAAATATACGGGCGTCGCGTTCAGCACGCCGTTCCGTCGCTGGACGGCGGAATCACAGCCCCTGCCGGTGCTTGACCGCGCGGAGGACGCCCCCTACCGGTGCCTGATGACCGTGTTGGACAAGGGTCGCGGGCATGAGTGCATGAAGGTGGCGCGCGTGGCCGGGGCCAGCGGCGGCACCATCCTGCACGGGCACGGCGCGGGCGTGCCGAAGGATTTTTATTTTCCGCTGATGATCGAGCCGCAGAAGGATGTGGTGATGATCGTGCTGCCCAGCGCAAAAACGCCGGGCATCCGCAGCGCCATCTACACCGGCATGGAGCTGAACAAGCCCGGCAACGGCATTGTCTTTACGTTGCCGGTGCTCAACACCGTGGGCCTGTATGAAGACCGCAAGGTGGGCACAGCGTGAATCTATTAAAACAAAAGATGAACGAAGTGGTGCGCTCCCTGCTGCCCATCGTGGCGATGGTGCTGCTGCTGGTGTTTACCCTGGTCAAGACTGACACCGACGTGATCATCCGGTTCTTGCTGGGCAGCGTGCTGGTCATGCTGGGCCTGGGCATTTTCCTGTGGGGCGTCGACCTGGCGATGAACCCCATCGGCAGCTATCTGGCCGAGCAGGTCGCCACCTCGCGCTCGGGCATCGGCGTGGCGGTGTTAAGCTTCCTGATGGGCTTCCTGGTCACCGTGGCAGAAGCAGACCTTTTGATCCTCGGCCACCAGGTGGAGTCCGCCTCCAGCGGCACGCTGGGCGCGATGACGATTGTCTATTCGGTATCCGTCGGCGTGGGCGTGCTGATTGCCTTTGGCACGTTCCGCCTGCTGCGCGGCCGCAGTTACCCGCTGTTCATGGCCATTGCGTACGCGATCAACTTCGCGCTGGCCATTTTCGTGGCGGAGGAATTTATGGCGGTGGCGTTTGACGCCTCCGGCGCCACCACAGGTGCCTTGACCACCCCGTTTGTGCTGGCGCTGTCCATGGGCATGGCGCGCGTCAAGGGCGGCCACACCGCCGAGGAGGATTCCTTCGGCATGGTCGGCGTGATGAGCGCCGGGCCCATCATGGCCGTGATGCTGCTGTCCATCCTGACCGGGCAGGAGCACATCCAGGGCGAGGCCGCGCCGTTTGTCGCCACCGACGGCATCTTTGGGCCGCTGCTCAACGACCTGCCCAAGACCGCGCTGGAATCACTGATCGCACTGCTGCCGCTGTCCGCACTGTTCTTTGTGCTCAACTTCTTTAAGTTCAAAGCGCCCAAAGCGGAAATCATCCGCATCCTCAAGGGGCTTTTGTATACGCTGATCGGCCTGACGCTGTTCCTGGCCGGCGCGCACGCGGGCTTTATGGACATGGGGCGGATCATCGGCATGGACATCGCGTCCCAGCATCAAATGCTGCTGCCGGTGGTCGGCCTGGTCATGGGCATGATCGTGGTGCTGATGGAACCGGCCGTTATCGTACTGGGCCAGCAGATTGAGGACGCCACCGGCGGCCGCATCCCGATCAAGATTATCAAGATCACGCTGTCCATCGGCGTGGGCCTGGCGATTGCCGGCTCCATGCTGCGCATCATGATCCCCTGGATGAAGCTGTGGTACTTCCTGGCGCCAGGCTTTTTGATCGCCATCATCCTGTCGTTCTATTCCGACCCCGTGTTTGTGGGCATCGCGTATGATGCGGGCGGCGTCGCCTCCGGGCCGATGACCGCCACATTCGTGCTGTCCTTTGCCAGCGGCGCGGCCGCGATGACCCCCACCGCCAACGTGCTGGTGGACGGCTTTGGCGTCATCGCCATGGTCGCCATGGCGCCGGTGCTGTGCATCATGATCGTGGGCGCGGTGTTCCGCAGGAAACAGGACAAGGTGCCCGCCCGCCAGCCGGAGCCTGCTGTAGCCCCTGTTTTGCCGGAGGGCGTGGTGGAGTTTTATGACCTGGTGGTCGCGGTGGTCAACCGCGGCCTGTCCGAGCGGGCGGTGGCGCTGGCGCGCTCCATGGGCGCCGGCGGCGCCACCATCATGCACGGCCGCGGTTCCGGCGGGCATGACATGCGCCTGTTCAACGTGGAAATCCAGAAGGAAAAAGAAGCCATCCTCTGGCTGACCGACGCCCGCATCTCGGCGGACATTGCCAACGCGCTGTTCACTGAACTTGAGCTGGGCGGCGGGGGCGGCGGCACGGTGTTCATGATCCCTGCCAGCGCGATGGGCCTGGACGCGCCCACAGCACAGCAGGTGTTTATGGAGACGGAGCGCGCGCTGACCGCGCCCGAACCAGCGGACGAAGAAG
>JAGVSV010000138.1 GCA_019137115.1 Bacillota bacterium | reverse complement strand
CCGCGCTGAAACCAGCGCACATCCTGTCAGCGCGCCATCCGCCCAGTCAAACGACACTGTCACCTGGTCCTGCGCGCGGAAGCTGCGCACGCTGCCTTTGGGCCATGCCTGGGGTAGGGCAGGCAGCAGCCGCAGTTCGCCCCGGCGCGACTGCATCAGCATTTCGCACACGCATGCCGTGCCGCCCATGTTGCCGTCAATCTGGAAGATGCGTGGCGGGTGCAGATCCAGCAGCGTGATGGTGGCAAAATCGCCGATCAGCGCCATGAAGTGCTGCCAGGCTTCCTCGGCGCGCCCCAGCCGCGCCATCAGGCAGGCCGTCCACGATCGGCTCCAGCCGGTGTGCCCTCCGCCATGCCGCAGCCGCTCATTAAGCGAGCGCTCCGCCGCGTTCCAGAGCGCCCCATCCGGCGCAAACAGCTGGCCGGGGTGCAAGCCATACAAGTGCGAGAAATGCCGGTGACCGGGCTCCACCTCCTCGCGCTCTTTGTCCCACTCGTTCAGGCGGCCGATGCTGTCGACGCTCAACTCGGGCAGCCGCGTCACCATATCGCGCCATTTTTCCGCGAGCTCACCATCCACGCCCAGAATCTCCGCGCACTCGGCGGCGTTGGTCAGCAATTCCGTGGCCAGCTGGATGTCCATCGCGCTGTTGATGCCGATGGACACCGGCCAGTCGCCCGTGCCCGCAAAGCGGTTCTCCGGCGACTGAGACGGCGCGATGCACAGCGTGCCTTCATGCTCGAACAGATAGTCCTCATAAAACGCCGTCACTTCCTTGAGATAGGGGTAGCAGCGCTGCTCTAGGAACGCGCGGTCGCCGGTGTACCGCCAGTGCATGAAGAGGTGCTGCCCCAGCCACGGCGCCGCGCCCAGCCACACCGCCCACCCGCAGGATTCCGGCGTGGGGCGCCCCCATACGTCGGTCTGGATGGACATGTACACGCCCCGGCAGCCGTACAGGCGCTGCGCCAGCACCCGGCCATACGGCACGAACCGCTCGATCAGGTTGAACAGCGTGTCGGCCTGTGAACAGCGTGTCGGCCTGCGGCATGCCCAGCGTTTCCACAAACCAGTAGCACATCTGCAAGTTGATATCCAGATGATAGTCCGATTCCCACGGCGGCTGCAGATCCTCGTTCCGCTTGCCCTGCAGGTTGAGCGGCAGCTCGCCGGATGACCCGCTGGCCATCAGGTAGCGGCCGTACGCAAAGTACAGCAGCGGCATGCCCGGGTCCTGCCCTTCCCGGAACGCGCGGATGCGCTGGTCGGTGGGCAGGTCGCTGTGCGGTACGTCCACGTCCAGCACCGCGTCGCCCAGCAGCTGCGCAAACCGCGCGGCGTGCCGGGCAAACAGCCGGTCAAAGTCCGTGTTTGTTGGGAAAACCATCTCCGCGTCCGGGGCATCGCGCTTGGTGTCCGTTCCCACCTGGATCAACAGCAGCAGACGCGTGGCGTTTTTCACCCTGAGCGTTCCGCCGTCCGCGGTCAACGCGCCGTCAGTGGACGCCCGCACGCAGGCTTCAAAGGATATGCCGTCTGTAAAAGCCCCCTTTATGCGCAGGCAGTTTTCCTCCGGCACATAAGAAAGCGTGCACTTTGGGTCGTCGATGCGCGTAAGGGACACGGCGATGTCGCAGCCGCGTTCGGCCTGTACCTCCACCACGCAGCAGCCGTCGACGCTGCTGACGAACGCCCGCTGCCGCACCTGTCCGCACGCTGCCTGGAACCCCACCTCACACAGCCCGGCGGCCAGGTCCAGCGACCGCTGGTATTCCGTTGCATCGGGCGCGTCCATTTCGACCCACACGTCCCCCACCGGCTGATATGGGTCGACCCGTCCGGGCGATGTTTTGGCGCGAATGCCGCCCGCGCCGCCGAAGTATTCGTTGGCAAGCGCCGTGCCGCGCAGGAAATCGCCCGCCAGCAGCGCCTTGCGTACCTCGGACAGATGCGCCGACACATCCTTAACCTCCCGTAACCGGTTCTCTCCGCGCCACATCCACTCGTGGTTCAGCGCGATGCGCAGCTTGTCCGGCTTGCCCAGCGCCATCGCCGCCAGCCGGCCATTGCCCATCGGCAAGCCTTCCATGTAGGTCTCCGAC
>JAGVSV010000065.1 GCA_019137115.1 Bacillota bacterium | reverse complement strand
AAAGTCGCCCAGGTTGGTTTCCTCGGTGCGGTTGCCGGGGTCACGCTCGCCGTTTAGGAGCACGTCGGTCTTGGCGAACACGCGGCTCAACTGGCTTTGCACGTCGGCGTTCACTTCGTCCACCAGCTTGTACACGTCCGGGTCCATGGGCGCGGCCAGCACCGCGGTGTACAGCACGTCGTCCACGGTGACCACCGCGCTTTCTTTTGTTGTTGGTGATGAACTGGGCGACGGTGACGTTCTCGCCGTCAAAGGTGATAACGCCCAGGCTGCTGCCATAGCCGCCGGTGGACACGACCAGCGTGTCGCCCATCATCTGCCATGCATGTCGTTGGTGTGCAGGATGATCAGTTTGCCGGTCGGGGCCGTTTCAGCCGTGGCCACCGAGAAAAGGCCCACCGCCATCACAAGGGTCAGGAGCAGGGAGATCCAGCGTTTCTGCATGGGAAAAACGCCTTTCACATATGGTTCGTTCGGGGAATACCCAATAGAAGCATACCCCGTTATCCGTGCGGCAGGGGCGCAAAAGGCGCCGGTTGCGAACATTTTGGATGGATTTTCCGCAATTGAAAAAATGCGCCGCGCTTGCGCGGGCGTTCGGCTTGCCGTATGCTGGCGAAAACACGTGGGGGTACCGCCATGTCGGAATTGCCTGACAGGAACCTGTTCATGGTGTGCAGGGAAATGAACGCGCATGCGGCGGCGGCGCTGCCGGAAGGCTTTTCCTTTGCGCTGTGCACGCCAGAGGACTTGCCGGACTGGTACGCCTTCCCCTTTGACCGGCCGGAGGACGCCGTGCGGCACGCGCCGTATATGCGCGCGTACTTTGAGCGCGTGTACGCCCCGCGCGGCAACCTGTTCTTTGAGCGGTGCCTGTTTGTGCGCTCACCCGAGGGCGAAAAGGTGGGTACCTGCTTTTTGTGGCCGGCCTATGGGCGTGTGACCACGCTGCACTGGCTGAAGGTCAAACAAGAATATGAAGGCCAGGGCATCGGCCGCGCGCTGGTGGCGCGCACGATGCAGCAGGCGGCGAGGGATTACCCCGTCTACCTGCACACCCAGCCCGAGAGCTACCGCGCGATCGGTTTGTACAGCGACTTTGGCTTCGCGCTGCTGACCGATCCGTTCATCGGCCCCCGGAAGAACGACCTGAACGAATGCCTGCCGTGGCTCAAGGAGCGCATGGGCAGGCATTTCGACAGGTTGACATACGACACGGCGGACAGCGATCTGCTGGACGCCGCGCGGGACAGGGACAGCGAGTTTTAAGGGCTGTTGCTACGTGGCCTTATACGAATTGTACCGGCGCTGCGCCCTAATCACCAGCACCGCGTACACCAGAAAGCCGGCCGCGACGGCGGCCATCCCTTCGGCGTACGACCACAGCAGGGACGCCACCACACCCGCCAGCAGGAACGCTGCCAGCGCCAGCGACGCCACGCCCATGGCCTTGCCATAGCCCGCGTGGTCGCGCACATACGCGCGGTGGTAGGAATGCACCAGCGACGTGCGGCCCTTGTACAGCAAAATGCCGATGACGGTCAGGGCGATCCCGGTCAGCAGCAGGATGATGGAAAACAGCGTCATGGCTGCACGCTTCCCCCAGCCTCCTGCCACAGCGCGCGCACATGGTCAAGCGCGGCAAGGGCGTTGTCCGGGCGGGTGTCCTCCAGCAACAGGTCGATGCCGGGCTTGTGGGGCGCGACGCGCGCAAAGAAGCGCTTCAGGTCCAGGGCGCCGGTGCCGGTGGGCGCGTAGACCAACTGGCCGTTGTCGAGGGCAAAATCCTTGATGTGCAGGGCGGCGGTGTCTGAAAGCAGCAGCTCCACGGCCTCGTCCAGCACGGCATCACGGCGGTCGACATTGTCCGCGTGCAGCAGGTTGACCGGGTCGAGGATGACCATCAGGTTGGGGGAGCGCACGGTGTCCAGCACATAGCGCAGGCGCTTGGGCGTGCTGACGATGTGGCTGTACACCGGCTCCAGCGCCAGCACCGACCCCAATTTTTCGGCGGCGTCCACAACAGGATGCAGCCGGTCGATAAACAGCTGCAACGCTTCCTGTGTGTGGCTGCGCTGCGGGTCATAGCGGTAGTCCGCGTTGGGGTTGCCGGTTTCGGTGCCCACCACGCCGGCGTTGAGCCATTTGGCGAACCGCAGGTGCGCGGTGTAGGTGGCCAGCAGCTGTTCGTAGACCACCGGGTCGGGGTGCGCGAGATTCAGGTAACAGCCCAGCACCGACACCGACAGCGGGGCGCACTCGCTTTGCACCTGCCGCGCCAGCCCGGGCGTTAACGCGGCGGGCTGGATGTACGTTTCGTCATAGGTTTTGGCCAGCGCCACCTGGGACGTCAAAAACCCCTGTTGGGCGGCGGATGCCGCGCGCTCCCTGGTGTTCTTCCCCCCGGCGTCGTGCAGCCGGATGCCGATGCTCATGCCCCTGCCCCTTCCTGCCTGCGCCAGGGCGTGCCCGTGTGCATGGCTTCCAGCAGCTCCTGCGTGAGCAGCGCGTCGCGCGCGGTGGTGTCCAGGGTGTCCAGGCCGCGCAGGGTGTTGATGACCCGCGTAATCAGCGGCTGCTGCACGTGCTGGGGCATCGGGAAGGGCAGGGTTTCGGTTTGGTCGCCGCGCATCACGACAACGTCGGTATAGTCCATGAACGACATCGTCAGGCTGCCGGTGCTGCCCAGCACCGTGAAGCGGTCGCGCCGACCGGCGGCCGAAAAGCACATCTGCACGGCGCCCTGCACGCCGTTTTCGAGCGTGAGGATGGCGCTGTGCGTGTCCGGCGCGCCCAGGTTGCTGCGGTCGGCCGTCATCGTGTTCATGGCGACCGGGTCGCCCAGAATGAACGTCAGCGCGTTCATCATGTGGGAGCCGATGTCAAACAGCTGCCCGCCGCCGGCAAGCGTGGGATCGCCCAGCCAGGCGCGGTGGGCGGGGTAGCGGGGCGTGGGGTTGGTGTACAGGTAGTCAAACGCGCGGATCTCGCCCAGTTCGCCGCGGGCAATGAGATCCTTGGCGTAATTGAAGCGCGCCTGCCCGCGCCGGTAATACGCCACAAACAGCGGCACGCCGTTCTGGCGGCAGGCGTCGGCCAGCTCCCTCGCTTCCGCCATCGTGCGCGCCATGGGCTTTTCCACGTAGACGGCCTTGCCGTGGCGCGCGGCTTCCATCGCGTAGTGCGCGTGCATGTGCGGCGGGGTGGCCACATACACCAGGTCGATGGCAGGGTCGTTCAATATGTCATTGGCGTCGGTGGTGTACCGGGGCACGCCGTGTCTTTTGGCGTAGTCCTTCACCTTTTCAGCGTCGCGGCGCATCACGATGGCCAGTTCGCTGCCTTCTACCTTCTGGAACGCCGGGCCGCTTTTGACCTCGGTGACATCGCCGCAGCCGATGATGCCCACGCGGATGATCTTGTCGCTCATGCCTGCACCCGCTTTTCCGCCGCCGCGATCAGGGCGGCACACTGGTCGACCAGCTTCTTGTCCTCCGGGGACAGGTTGGGCAGCGGCGCGCGCACGGTGCCGGTGTAGACACCCTTGCGGCGCAACAGCTCCTTGACAAACGCGATCAGGTGGCCGTGCCCAGAGGTCATCACCTGGATAATGCCGTATATGTCCTGCTGGACGCGCCGGGCATCTTCCACCCGTCCATCCTGCAAACAGCGCTCGGCGTACAAAAACAGCTGCGGCATGATGTTGTAGGTGCTGCCGATGCCGCCGTCCGCGCCCATCATGCGCCCGGCCACATACTGTTCATCCGGGCCGTTGAGCAGCATCAGCTTGTCGCCGCCGGCATCCTTGAAGGCCCGGATGTCCTGCACCGACTCGCTGGAGTTTTTGAGCGCCTTGACCCGCGGGTTTTTGAGCATTTCCCTGAGCAGCGGCACGGTCAGCGCCATGCCCGCGCACTGGGGAATGTTGTAGATCATGAAGTCGGTGTCCGGCGCGGCGTCGGAGATGCTGTTCCAGTAATCGACGACCGCGTGGTCGGGCAGGTTGAAGTAGATCGGCGGAATGGCTGCAATCGCGGTGACGCCCATCGTGCGGGCGTGGGCGGCCAGGCGCACCGAATCCCGGGTGTTGTTGCACGCCACGTGGGCGATGACCGGCAGCTTGCCGCCGACGGCTTCCATCACGCTTTCCAGCACCTGCATGCGCTCCCCGACCGACAGGTACACGCACTCGCCGGTGGAGCCGTTGACGTACAGGCCGTTCACGCCGCTGACCATCAGGTGGCGCGCCAGCGCCTGGGTGCGGGCGGGGCTGATTTCCCCGGTGTCGTCATAGCACGCGCAGAACGCGGGGATGATGCCCTGGTAGGGAGAAATATTGGCCATACAGCCTCCTTATATCCGGCGCGCCAGCAGATCGTGGGCGCACTTTTTAATTACCCGGCTGACCGGGGGCGAGAGCGGTTCAGGCAGCGCGTCGGGCGCGAAAAACTGCAGGTCGGTGACCTCATCGGCCTGCGGGGTGAGCGCGCCCTGATAATCGCGGCACAGGTAGACGATGTCCACGCAGGACACGTCATCGCCATTGGGGTACACATAGTGGGATTCGGGGCCGGAGAACACGCCGTACAGCGTCAGGGACCGGGCATGCAGCCCGGTTTCCTCGAAAAGCTCGCGTTTTGCTGCGTCCTCCACGCGCTCATACAGCTCCACGCTGCCGCCGGCATACGCCCAGCAGCCGTTGTCGGCCCGCTTCTGCAGCAGCATGCGGTTGTCCTTGTCCACCACGATCACGCTGGCGCCCACCAGCATCAGCGGCCGGTGTCCGACCAGGGCGCGCAGCCCCATGATGTAGCCGCTCATGGTTCGTCCGTTACGGGGCGCGGGCGCCTGTCGTCGGGGTCAAAATATTCGGCTTCCAGCCGGTCAAAGCGCACGGACTCGACAAAATGCTCGGGCAGAAACCGCGCCTGGCTGAATTCCCGCCAGTCGCGCTCGTGCCGGGGCAGCACCATCGGCACCTGCACGTCCAGCGCGTGGCAGGCCTCCGCCAGCGCGTCCGTCCAGCTGTCTTTGATGCAGGGCACCGCCACGTCCCGGAGGATTTTGTTGCGGGCCATTTCCCTGACCCATAGCTGTCCGGCCACTCGCCACCTCCCCTTGCTGGTGCGCCCATGATACCATCGGCTACAGGTCAGGGCAAACGCCTATTGGGGCACCTTCACGGGCTGGTTGCCCTCCATGCTCTGGTTGCAGGCCAGCACGAACGCCAGCGTTTTGACGGCGTCGGCGTACGGGGAGCGGATGTTAGCAGCGTCACCGGTGAGCACCGCGTCCACAAACGTGCGGTCGCAGGTGATGCCGGCGGTGCCGTCGTCCCTGAACGTCACAACGTCAGCGCCCGCGGCCAGCGTGCCGTCGCCCTTGACCACCAGGCCGTGGTCGCCCTTGACCGCGGCGTCGCCGTAGATCTTGACCCGGGTGATGATGTAGTGATCCAGCCGCGCGTCCTTTGCCGAGAACGTAAGCTTGCTGTCCATGGCGGCGCCGGCGGTGGCGTAGCAGCCGGTGGCCATGTTGCCCAGCGCGCCGGACGCAAAGCGGATGGCGGTGTTGGACAGGTCGTCGGT
>JAGVSV010000197.1 GCA_019137115.1 Bacillota bacterium | reverse complement strand
TGACAGCGTCAAAGCCGTCCGCGATGACAAAGCGGGCACGGGCCTGAAGACCGTGCCGCCTGAGCAGCGTTTCCGCTTTGCTCAATGCCTCGGCGCTGATATCGCTGACGATCATGTGCCGACAGATGTCATTCGCCAGCAGATAGCAGGAAAGCCTGCCGTGATCCGCGCCGATGTCCGCCCCGGTGCCGCCTTTCGCAAAGTATTGCGCGGCTGCCATCAGGCGCGCGTCCAGCGCCGGCAGCGCGCCGCCGGGGCTTTTGGTCAATCCAGGAAATCCCGCAGTTTCTTGCTGCGGCTGGGGTGGCGCAGTTTGCGCAGGGCCTTTGCCTCAATCTGCCGGATGCGCTCGCGGGTGACGGTAAACTCCTTGCCCACTTCCTCCAGCGTGCGCGGGTTACCGTCATCCAGGCCAAAGCGCAGCCGGAGCACTTTGGCTTCCCGCGGGGTCAATGTATCTAGTACATCCCACAGCAATTCCTTCATCAGCGCGTTGGAGGCGGCTTCGGCAGGGGCGGGCGCATCCTCATCCTGGATAAAATCGCCCAGGTGGCTGTCTTCTTCCTCGCCGATGGGGGTTTCCAGCGACACGGGCTCCTGCGCGATCTTGATGATCTCGCGCACCTTGTTTTCACTGATGCCCATGGCTTTGGCAATTTCCTCCGGCGTGGGCTCCCTTCCGTATTCCTGCAACAGTTGGCGGGAAATACGGATCAGCTTATTGATGGTCTCCACCATGTGCACGGGGATACGGATAGTGCGCGCCTGGTCGGCAATCGCGCGGGTAATGGCCTGCCGAATCCACCAGGTGGCATAGGTGGAGAACTTGTAGCCCTTCTTGTAGTCAAACTTTTCCACGGCCTTGATCAGCCCCAGGTTGCCCTCCTGGATCAGGTCCAAAAATAGCATGCCGCGGCCCACATATCGCTTGGCGATGGAAACCACCAGCCGCAGGTTTGCTTCCGCCAGCTCGCGCTTGGCGTTTTCGTCGCCCGCTTCCATGCGCTTGGCAATTTCGACCTCCTGCTCGGCGGTCAGCAGCGGCACCTTGCCGATTTCCTTCAGGTACATGCGCACCGGGTCATCGATGTTGATGGCTTCCGGGACGCTCAAATCGATCTGTTCTTCCTCGGGCTCCTCGGCCTCCTTGCCGGGGCGCTGGGTGGTTTCCTCCCGCGTCACCTGTACACCCATGGTTTCCAGCGTGTCCAGCACGCCTTCAAACTGGGCCGGGTCCACCTCGCCTGCCGAAAGCGCGGCAAAAATCTCGTCATAGCTGATTTGTCCGCGCGTTCTGGCGGTATCATAAAGCTCCCTGAGCTTTTGTTCCTGCTGCATGCTGGTTGCGCCTGCCTCCAACTACATCACGTCCTTTCCGTTGGTCGATCCGCCTGCCGTTTTCGAAAGCTGTTTGCTCAATGTCATAATTTCGGTCAGTACTTGCTGCCTGCGCTCACCGGTTGCGCTTTCCATTTCCGCGCGCAGCGCGGACAGGCGTTGGTCGATGTGGCGGGCGTGCAGAACGCGCAGGCAATCCTCGGCAGCCTTGAGTGCTTCCTCGCGTCCCATCGTCATGTCCCGGCTGAACGCTTCGCTCAAAAGGGAAGCTTCCTCCGGCGTTTCCACCTCCGACAGGATCTGGGAGGGCTTCATGCCGTTCATCAGCTTGCCGGCGGCCTGCCTGTACAACGGAAGAGAAAAGTCCTCTTGTGATATCATACCCTTTGGAAGGTGACCCGAAGCGGTCAGCGTCAGCAGCGTCTTTTCCGCTGCAGTGTCCGGCATGGGTTCCCGCCGCGTTCTTTCGGCGTAGGGACGGGCGCGGGTACGGTCCAAACTCGGTTGGGATCGCGGTTTTACGCCCATCTGCGCCAGCAGCACCTCGCGGCTAAAGCCGGTCTTGACGGTCAGCGCCTTTAGATGGTTTTCCAGCACCACGGGGTCCTGCACGCCGCGCAGCAGCGCGCTGGCGGCTTTGGCAAACTCCGTGCGGCCTTCCTCGCCCTGAAGGTCATACCCGCGCTCCAGACGCTCCAGCCGGAAAGCCAGCGCTGTGATCCGTCTGATGGACTGGAAGGCGTCCACGCCGCGCTGGCGCAGCATGTCATCCGGGTCCAGCCCGTCGGGGAACTTCATCACGCGCACAGCCATCTGCTCCGCCTCAAAGATGGCGATTGCTCGTTCGGTGGCGGACTGGCCCGCCTCATCGCCGTCGTAGGCGATCCACACCGCGGGCGCCAGGCGTTTTATCAGCCGCGCCTGCTCCGGCGTGAGCGATGTGCCCAAGGTGGCCACCGCGCCCTGCACGCCGTACTGGGACAGCGCCACCACATCCATGTATCCTTCCACCAGAATAAGTTGTTTCAGGTCCCGCTGCTTGCGCACCAGGTTGGCGGCATATACATTGTAGCGCTTGTTGAACACCGGGGTGTCCCCTGTGTTCAGGTACTTGGGGTGGTCGTTGTTCAGCGCGCGGGCGCCAAACCCCAGCACATTGCCATACAGGTTCTGGATGGGGAACATCAGCCGGCCACGGAACACGTCGTACCGCCGGCCTTCCTTGTCCCGGATGATGCCGGCTTTGATCAGTTCATCATCCGTGTACTCCTGTGCACGCAGATGGTCGCACAGGTCGGTCCATTCATCGGCGCTCACCCCAATGCCAAAGCGACGGATGGTGGCGTCATCCACCCCGCGCTTTCGCAGGTAGGTTAGCGCCAGTTCCCCCTTGGCCGTCCAAAGGTTTGCGTGGTAGTAGGCGGCGGCTTCGCGGTTGAGCGCGTACAGGCGCTCCCTTTGGGATGCCTCGCGCTCGGCTTCGGGGTTCACCGTCATCTCGGGCAGCGGGACGTGCATCAGTTTGGCCAGGTGCGCCAGCGCTTCCGGGAATGTCAGGCGCTCCATTGCCATGATGAACTGCGCCACATTGCCGCCCGCCTTGCAACCAAAGCAGTGGTACAGGTTCATCTCGGCGTTAACCGAAAAAGATGCCGTCTTTTCGTTGTGGAAGGGGCACAGCCCCCAATAGGACTGTCCGCGCTTGGTAAGCGGCAGGTACCCGGATACCACCTGCACGATGTCCGCGCGCGTAAACAATTCATCCACCCACGCCCGGGGATAGCGTCCCTGCATGCTGCTCCCCCTATATGACGGCGAAAGTTTCGGGCACGAACAGTTTGTTGAACAGACGCATGGCGAACCGGTCGGTCATGCTGGCAAGATAGTCAACCACCGAGCGCTCGGTGCCCTCACGGTAGGATTCCGTCACATACTCCAGCGGCATATCGCCTGGATGCGCCATGAAGTGGGCGAACAACTGGGACAGCACAAAATCGCACTTCTGTTCCTCCGCCTCGCGCCACTTGTCCTGGTATACCCGCTCAAACAGGAACGCGCGCAACGCGTCGGTGGCAGCCTGCACTTCCTGGCTGGCGCGGATCTCCCGGTGGTTGTCGCTGGCGGTGACAATGTCGCGGATCATCGTGCTGATCCGCTCGCCATGGGTGCGGCCCAGCACGTGAAGGCACGGTTCGGGCAGCTCAAACGGTTTGAGGATGCCTGCGCGCAGCGCGTCGTCGATGTCATGGTTGATGTACGCGATGCGGTCGGCGCGGGAAACCACCTGCGCTTCCAGGGTGGACGGCTCGTTGCCGCCGGGATGGTTGAAGATACCGTCGCGCACCTCCCAGGTGAGGTTCAGCCCCTCCGTGCCCTCCAGCTTTTCCACCACGCGCAGGCTTTGTTCATTGTGGCGGAAGCCATCGGCGGTCAGCCGGTTGAGCGTGCGCTCCCCGATGTGACCAAACGGGGTATGGCCCAGATCATGCGCCAGGGAAATGCTCTCGGTCAGGTCCTCGTTCAGGCTCAGCGCGCGGGAGATGGTGCGGGCAATCTGCGACACCTCCAGCGTGTGCGTCAGGCGCGTGCGGTAGTGATCGCCCTCCGGGGACAGGAATACCTGTGTCTTGAACTGCAGCCGCCGGAAGCTCTTGCTGTGCAGGATGCGGTCGCGGTCGCGCTGGAAGTCGGTGCGCAGGTCGCAAGGGGTCAGCGGGCGCACGCGCCCTTTGCTCAGCGCCGATTTGGCGGCAAATGGCGATAGCACCTGCTTCTCCCTTTCCTCCAGCATTTCCCGTACGTTCATCCCAACCCTCCGTCCGTCTCCCGACACCTATTAATACACCGTCATGAGGGCAAAATCCTGCTCCAAGTGCAAACAAGCCCTTTCGGGCCGTCGACACCATTGAAGTTTTACAGCCAGATTTCGCGTTCTTTGTCCGTCAGATCAGCGGTTTTGAGCAGGTCGGGGCGACGTTCTGCCGTCACGCGCAGGGACTGTTCCCGGCGCCAAGCCGCGATGCGCGCGTGATCGCCATTGATCAGAACGTCGGGCACCTTCATCCCCTCAAACACCTGGGGACGCGTGTAGTGCGGGTACTCCAGCAACCCGCCCGCGCCGTGGCTTTCGTCAGCGGCGCTTTGATCGCTGCCCAGCACGCCTTCGCGCAGGCGTGCCACCGCGTCAATCAACACCATGGCGGGCAGCTCCCCGCCGGTCACCACATAATCGCCGATGGAAATCTCCAGATCAATGTACCTGTCGACCACGCGCTGGTCGATGCCCTCATAGTGGCCGCACAGCAGGAGCAGCGCAGGCTCCCGGCTTAGGTCCCTTACCAGGTTTTGTGTAAGCAACTGGCCCCGCGGGCTCATATAGATGCGCTTGCCTGGGTACGGTTCGGGCGCCACCGCCCTGATGGCGTCTGCAATGGGCTGTGCCAGCATCAGCATGCCCGCGCCGCCGCCATAAGGGTAGTCATCCGTGTTTTTGTGCTTGCGCTTTGAAAACGGCCGGATGTCGGTGATCCGCACATCCAGCAGTTCGTTGGCGCGCGCGCGCCCGATGATGCTGTGCTCCAGCGGGGCGAACATGTCCGGGAAGATTGTGAGCACATCAATCCGCAAGGACAGACACCTCCGGCAGCACCTGCGCATCCAGCACGATCCGTTTCTGCTGGATGTCCACGGAAAGCACCACTTTTTTAAGCGCCGGCACCATCAGGCTGCCCTTGCCTGTGTTAACCACATACACATCGTTGGCGCCGGGCTGCAGCACATCGGTGAGCGTGCCCAGCGTTTTTCCCAGATTGTCCTGAACGCTGCATCCGATCAGGTCCACAATAAAGTGATGATCCTCCGGGAGATCAACCGCGTCGGCGCGCGCCACAAACAGCAGCATGCCGTGCTGCGCCTCGGCCTGTTCGCGCGTGGACGCACCGTCGATGCGCAGGTAGACAAAGCCCTGATGCTCGCGCACATAGGCGATGCGCACCGGCACAAAACCGCCTTCGCGCTCCACCAGCGCCTTATCAAGATCCACAAAACGCGCCGGGTCATCGGTGAGGGGCTTTACCTTTACCTCGCCTGACAACCCCTGCGCCTTGACCACCTGCCCGATGATCAGATGCTCAGCCGGCATATGTCCCCCCGAAAATGGAAGCGCCCGTCACGGGCGCTTGGTTACTGGATGTCAACGAATACCGGTTTCCCGTCCCTGGGGGTGGCCGCGCGCATCACCGACCGGATCGCCTTGGCAATGCGCCCTTGCTTGCCGATCACCTTGCCCATGTCATCCGGCGCCACGCTCAGCTCCAGGATGATGGCCTCCGGGCCTTCGGTCTCGGTAACCTGCACGTCATCCGGGTGATCCACCAGCGACCTGGCAACAAAAAGTAGCAGATCCCTCATGCTCTTCTCCTCGCCCATCAGCCCTGGATGGCGCCGGTCTTTTTGAGCAGTACGCGCACGGTGTCCGTGGGCTGGGCGCCCTTCTTGAGCCAGTCCACCGCTTTCTCCACGCTGATGTTGATTTCCGCCGGCTGCTTCATCGGGTCATACGTGCCGATTTCCTCAATCACGTTGCCGTTGCGCGCCGCGCGCTCGTCCGCGACCACCACGCGGTAAAAGGGGTGTTTCTTCATGCCGATTCTCTTGAGCCTGATTTTGACTGCCATGGGTTCCTCCTACGTTGTTGTATGCAAATCAGTGGCTGATTGCACTTACATGGGGGGCATTTTGAGCGACCGTAACATGCCGCGCTTGTTGCCCATCATTTGTTTCATCATCTTGCGCGTCTGCTCAAACTGGCGCATGAGCTGGTTGACGTCCTGCACCGTGACGCCCGCCCCCGCGGCGATGCGCTTGCGGCGGCTGGCGTTGAGCACCTCGGGGCGTCTGCGCTCGTGCGCGGTCATGCTCTGGATGATGGCCTCGGGTTTCTTCATCGCGTCGTCGCTGATCTGGACGTCCTTCATCTTGTTGCCCACGCCCGGCAGCATGCCCAGCACATTTTGCAGCGGGCCCATCTTTTTCAGCTGCTGCATCTGGTCCAGAAAGTCATCCAGCGACAGGTCGGTGGGCGCTTTGGTCCGCGCCAGCTTGTCTTCCTCAGCTTCGCTGGCGGCAGCCGTTGCTTTTTCGATCAGGGTGAGCACATCGCCCATGCCCAGGATGCGCGACGCCATGCGGTTGGGATGGAAGGGCTCGATGTCCTCCAGCTTTTCCCCGACGCCTGCGAACTTGATCGGCTTGCCGGTGACCGCGCGCACGGACAAGGCCGCGCCGCCGCGGGTGTCGCTGTCAAGCTTGGTCAGGATGACGCCGTCAATGGATAGCTTTTCGTTGAAGGCGGTTGCCACGTTGACCGCGTCCTGGCCCGTCATGGCGTCCACCACCAGCAGGATTTCCTGCGGCTTAACCGCCGCGCGGATGCGCGCCAGCTCGTCCATCATGTTTTCGTCGATGTGCAGACGGCCGGCGGTGTCAATGATCAGCACGTCGTTGCCGTAGTAGCGCGCCGATTCCACCGCTTCCCTGGCGATGGTCACCGGGTCCTCGGTGCCCTTTTCAAACACCTGGGCGCCCACTTTTTCGCCCACGACCTGCAGCTGCTTGATGGCGGCAGGCCGATAGATGTCACAGGCAGCCAGCATGGGCTTTTTGCCCTGTTTTTTCAGATACCCCGCCAGCTTGGCGGCCATGGTGGTCTTGCCCGCGCCCTGCAGGCCGCAGAGCATATAGATCGTGGGGGTGGAAGGCGACCAGGTCAGGCGCGCGTTGCTGCCGCCCATCAGCTTGGTCAATTCCTCATTGACGATCTTGATGACCTGCTGGCCGGCGTTGAGCGAGGACAGGATTTCGGCACCCACACAGCGCTCGGTGGCGGTTTTGATGAAATCCTTAACCACCACATAGTTCACGTCTGCTTCCAGCAGCGCCATGCGCACCTCGCGCATCGCGTCCTTGACGTTCTGCTCGTTCAGCTTGCCCTTGCCGGTCAGCTTTTTGAACGCGCGCTGCAGTTTGTCAGACAGGCCCTCAAATGCCATGTTATCCCCCTTCCTCGGTCAACAGTGCGTTCAGCAAATCCTTGGCTTTTGACAGCGCTTCCCGCGTATCCGGCGTGGCGCTCACCTGGTTTAAATGTTCCACACCATCGCGCATCGCCTTTTCCAGGCGTTTGTAGCGCGCCACCAGGCCCAGCGCGGTCTCCAGCTCCCGTAAGCGGCGCAGGCCGTTGCGCAGGGTCACGCTGGCACACTGCCGGGTGACGGACAGCTGCCGGGCGATCTCCGCGATGCCCAGATCCTCATCGCAGTACAGGATCGCCATCTCCCGCTGCCGCGCGGTCAGCAGGGCACCGTAGAACGAGAGCAGTATGCCAAACTCGATCTTCGGTTCCAGCCCCACCAGCCGTTCGCTCACAGCCCCTCCTGTCAAGCGCATTTGCTTGACACGCGGAATTTTACTCGGCATGTGGGCATCTGTCAAGCCTTATGTATTGACAATCTCCACGCCGTCCACCGCACGCTGGATCATGCCTTCGGCATCGGTCAGCGACTGCTCAGCGGCATGAACGCGCTCCAGCCTGGGGTGGGTGACCGGATGCCTGGGCGTGAACACCGTGCAGCAATCCTCATACGGCAGGCAGGAGGTTTCATAGGTGCCGATGCGCTCGGCCCATTGCGTGATCTCGGCCTTGTCAAAGCCGATCAGCGGGCGAAACACGGGGCGGGATGCCACATCATCCGTGCACACCAGCGCTTCCATGGTCTGGCTGGCCACCTGTCCGATGGATTCGCCGGTGATCAGCGCCTGGGCGCCTTCCTTGTCCGCAATGCGGTCGGCGATGCGCATCATGAACCGCCGCATGATCAGCGTGGTGTGATCCGGCGGGCATTTCTCGTGGATGGCCATTTGAATTTCGGTAAACGGCACCACGAACACCTTGATGCCGCAGGCGTACGAGGAAAGGATGCCCGCCAGCGTCAGCACCTTTTCCTTGGAGCGCTCGCCGGTGTACGGGAAGGAATGGAAATGCACCGCCACCAGCTCTACCCCGCGCTTGGCAATCAGGTAGCCTGCCACCGGGCTGTCAATGCCGCCGGAGAGCAACAGCGCCGCTTTTCCGTTGGAGCCCACCGGCATGCCGCCCACGCCGGGCAACACCGTAGCGTACAGATACGCCCAGTCGCGGATTTCCACGCTGAGCACATGTTCCGGGTTCTTTACATCCACCGTCAGGCCTGGCACATGCGCCAGCACATAGGCGCCGATGCGCGCGTTGATCTCGGGCGAGTCCAACGGATAGCGCTTGTCCGACCGTCGCGCCATCACCTTGAACGTGCCGCTCTTCCCCTGCATCAGCTCCGCCGCTTTTTGCATCACCGCGTCAAAATCACCCTTGTCCATCTCGATGGCGGGGCATACCGAGTGCACGCCGAACACATGGCGGATGCGCTCCATGCAGGCGTTGATGTCGTCCATGCCGCTGACGATCAGCCGGCTGTCGTGCAGCCACACGGTGGCGCCGAAAGGTCGCGCAGCTTCGTTTACGCGTTTCACCAGCAGCCGCAAAAAATAAGGGCGGTTCTGCCCTTTCAGGTATATTTCGCCGTAGCGCACCATGATCAGTTCCCGCATTGTGTTCCCCTTATCTCCTGGTAAATCGTTTGTGCTGCTGGTAACTATCGATGCAGCATTTCGCGGCGTAGTCCACCTCGCCCTGTGTCGTGTCCGGGCTCAAGCTGAACCGGATCGCGCATGACGCAATCTGTGTCGGCACATTCATCGCCTTGAGCACATGGCTGACGGTGTTTTTGCGTGAGGAGCAGGCCGACCCCAGGCCGACGTACACCTGCCGTTCCTCCAGCGCGTGCAGCATGGTTTCCGAACGCACGGGCGGGAAGCTGACATTCAGGATGTGATCGCACGCGGCCAAATTGTCCGCTGGCGGGCCGTTGACCGAAATCTCCGGGATGCCATCCTGGAGCCTTTGCAGCAGGCGCAGCTTGCGCTCCCGCATGGCATGTTTTACGGGGTACCCTTCCACGGCTTGTTGCAAACCGGCGATACCCGGCGTGTTGGGCGTACCGTGGCGCAAGCCCTTCTCCTGCCCGCCGCCAAAGCTGATCGGCAGCAACCGGGTGCCCGCGGCAATCGCCAGCGCGCCGATGCCCTTGGGGCCGTGCAATTTGTGCGCGGAAAGCGCGTAGGTGTTGATGCCGTCAGCGCTCAGCCGCGCGGGCACGCGCAGGAACCCCTGCACGCCGTCCACATGCAGCAGCGCGTCCGGGCATATCCTGTTGCGCAGGGCAATGATTTCGTCAAGCGGTTGGATCGCCCCGGTTTCGTTGTTGACCTGCATGACGGCAACCAGCCGGGTATCCGCAGTCAGCAGCCGTTCCATCGCGGCAAGGTCGGTGGTACCATCGGTCAACACCGGCATCTGAACCACCTCATAGCCCAGAGTGCCGGCATGACGGCAGGCTTCCAGCACCGCCGGATGCTCAATGGCGCTATGGATCACGCGTCCCTGCCCCCGGCAGGTGCGTAGATGGCCCAGGATGGCCAGGTTGTTGGCTTCGGTGCCGCCCGACGTAAACGTCACCTGGCAAGGGCCAAGATGGTTGGCGATCGCGTCGCGCGCCTTGTCCATCTCCCGGTCGGCGTTCAGGCCCGGCGCGTACAGGGCGGCGGGGTTAAAGAAGGCATCCGCCATGGCGTGCTCCATGGCGGCGATGACATCCCGGCGCGGCTGCGTGGTCGCGCTGTTATCCAGATAACAGAACATGTTGGTCAGTTCTGCTGGTATTTGCCCGGGCAGGCTTTGATGATCAGATCCAGCATTTCGGGGCTGGGCTCAATGACCATAAGGTTCTTGACATTGTCCTTGACAAAGTAGAAGTAGAACAGCTCGGCGTCGCGGTTCAAAAACCAGTTGATGCGTTTGACGCCGGGCATAGACAGGTACCGGTGGAACGATCCGGAGCTCACTTTGCCGCAGGCTTCCACGTTCCGCACGTTCATGGTGCCCAGGGCTTTGCGCTTTTTGTTGTTGAACACGCGGGCAAAATCCATCTGCCCATTGGTGAAGGTATACTCATACTCGGTCTTGATGCGGTCCTTGTACAGGAACAGCAGCACCGCCGCGGCCGCCATCAGCACGGTAAAGACAATGTCCACCAGCATGCTGGTGCTGAATCCCTGCGTGGAGATGGCCATGGTGATCAGGTTGAACATGAACACCGCGATTAGGCCGGACACGATCATGACGGCGAAAGCCAGCACGTACAGCACGCCCTCCATCGAACGGTTGTGTTTGGTGACGACCTCTTCCCTGAATTGATCCATATAGTCCGTCCTTTCTGCCGCTGCTCAGCGGAACGCCAGCGGCACCAACAACCCGATGATCCCGCCGAAAAACACCTCCGTGGGGGTGTGGCCAATCAGCTCCAGCAGCGTTTCGTCGGTCAGCGGCTGCCCCTCCACCAGCATCTGGTGCAGAATTTTGTTGATCACGTGGCTTTGTTTGCCGGTCTGGTAGCGCACGCCCATCGCGTCATAGACAACAATCACCGTCAGCGCGAACGATAGCGCAAAGAGCGTGGAACCCAACCCTTCCCGGTAGGCGACCATCGTGGTCATGGCTACCAGGAAGGATGTGTGCGAACTGGGCATGCCGCCCATGCCAACCATCCGGCGCAGGCTGAACGAATGCGTCAGCCGCCAATCGATCAGTGTTTTGAGCACCTGCGCGATCAGCCAGGCTGTTGCCGCACAGATCAGAACGTCGTTTTCAAACAGCTGCGCCAAGCATACCCCTCCGTGAGAAATCCTTTTTATTGTACACGCTGTACCGCCTGGCGCGCAAGGGACGCGAAAAACGCGTTGTGCTGCCCCATGCCCGACGCGGCGGCGACTGCGCGCTCCACGTGCGCCAGCGCGTCCCGCTGTGCCTGGTTGACGCCATGCACCTGCGGCCAGGTGCGCTTGCCGGCGTCCTGATCCTTGTTGGTGCGCTTGCCGAGCAGCGCCGCGTCCCCCCGGATGTCCAGCAGGTCATCGGCAATCTGGAACGCAAGCCCCAGGTGGAGCCCGTAGGTTCCCCCTGCTTCCACAGCAGCTTCCGGCGCGCCGGCCAGCAGCAGTCCTGCGACCACCGGCGCTGTCACGAGATCGGCGGTTTTGTGCCGGTGGATGTAGGCGACGTCCGGCTTGTCGCCCTCCGCCAGATCGGCCATCTGGCCTGCCACCATGCCGGTCGCCCCCGCGCGGGACGCGATTTCCCGGATGGCGAGAAGCGCCCTGGGATGGTCGCTTTTCGCCATCACCTCAAACGCCATCGTCAACAGCGCATCGCCCGCGAGGATGGCGGTGGCTTCTCCGAACCTGACATGGCTGGTGGGCACGCCGCGGCGCAGGTCATCATCATCCATAGCAGGCAAATCATCGTGAATCAGGGAGTAGGTGTGGATCATTTCCACGGCAGCCGCAAACGGCAGCGCGGGCGAAATGTCAGACTGATGCAGGTGGTAGGCCGCCAGCAGCAACACCGGCCGCAAGCGCTTGCCGCCCGCCAGCAGGCTGTAGCGCATCGCTTCCACCAACGTTTTGGGCGCGGCGTGCTCCGGCCAGCTGCTGTCCGGCACCGGCAACAGTGCGTCCAGGTATTCCTCTATGCGTACCTTGTACTGATCATAGGCCAGCAATGCCGTCACGCGGGTTGCTCCGGTTCGGCAAGGCTGCCATCCTTGAGAACCTGCAGGCGCTGCTGGGCCTGCGCCAACTGCGCGTTGAGCTGCTTGACCAGCGCGACGCCCTTCTCATAGGAGGTCAGCATGTCCTCCAGCGTCATGCCGCCTTGCTCCATGCTTTCCACCAGCGCCTCCAGCGCTTCCACTTTCTGTTCAAAACCGCCTGTTTGCTGTTCAGGATTCAAAGGGATCCTCCTTTTTTGTGCCCAGTGTCGCAACCTCCGCCTTGCCATCGCGGAAAACAACAGTCATCTTAGGAGCAACTGCGTCGATCGTAGTGACCGGCGTACTTTCGGCTAGCACGATCGCATACCCACGCTGCAATGTAGCTAGTGGGCCGACAGCTTTCAGCCGTCCGGACAGCTGGGAAGTTGCCGCCGCGCTTTGCTCCAGCGCCCGGTCGATGCGTGCGCTGAGCCTTTGCTTGCATAGGGTTACCCGCGATGCCAGCAGCGCAAGCGCGGCTTCGGGCCGCTTGGCCTCCAGGCGCTTTTCGATCTCTGACAGATGCACGGTAAGACTCGAAAGCGCCCGCTCTCCAGCCACGCGCAAGCCGCTCTCCAGCCCCTGCACCTGCCGCAGCAGCTCCAGCCGGTCGGGCACCGCCAGTTCTGCCGCCGCCGAAGGAGTCGGCGCGCGCATGTCAGCGGCAAAATCCGCCAGCGTGATATCGGTTTCGTGGCCGACGGCCGAGATCACAGGTTTTGCGCTGGCTACGATGGCGCGCACCACCATCTCCTCGTTAAACGCCCACAGGTCCTCAATGCTGCCGCCACCGCGGCCCACTATGATCACGTCCACATCATCGATGGCACCCACTTCGACGATGCCCGCTGCAATATCGGATGCCGCGCCCTCGCCCTGTACCTGGGTCGGGCGCAGAACCAGCCGGATGCCGGGGAAGCGCCGGGCCGCCACTGTGCGGATGTCATGCAGCACCGCGCCGGTGCCGCTGGTCACGATGCCCACCGCCCTGGGCAACAGGGGCAATGGCCGTTTGCGCGCGGCGTCAAACAGCCCTTCCCGCGCAAGCGAGTCCCTGAGCGCCAGAAACCGCTGGTACAGGTCGCCGACGCCTTCCTGCATCGCGCCCTCGGCATAAAACTGGTAGCTGCCGGAAGCAGTGTACAAGCCCACCGAGCCCATCAGCACCAGCCGCATGCCATCGCGCGGCACAAAGCGAAGCAACTGGTTGTGCTGCCGGAACATCACGCATGCAATGCGGCTCTTGTCGTCCTTAAGCGAGAAATACCAATGCCCGGACACATGCTGCTTGAAGTTGCTGACCTCCCCGCGCACGGCGATGCCGCGCAGCATCGGGTCGCCCGCCAGCAGCTTGCGTACGTACTCGTTGAGCTCCTGAACGCTCAGCGCGCTGACCTGCATGCCGCCTCCAGCGTGTTTTCCATCAGCATGCTGATGGTCATCTTGCCCACGCCGCCGGGCACAGGCGTCAGATGGCCCGCCACCTCTTTGACGGCGTCAAAGTCCACATCGCCGCATACCTTGCCATCCACGCGGTTGACGCCCACGTCGATCACCGTGGCGCCGGGCTTGACCATGTCCGCGGTCACAAATCGCGGCTTGCCGATCGCCGCCACGAGGATGTCCGCGCGCCGCGTCACGTCCTTGAGGTTCTGCGTGCGGGAATGGCAGATGGTGACCGTACAGTGCTCCTGCAGCAGCAGCATGGCCACCGGCTTGCCCACAATGTTGGAGCGGCCGATCACCACTGCTTCCTTGCCTTTCAGTTCAATGCCTGCCTGATGGAGCATGTACAGGATTCCCTTGGGGGTACACGGCACCACGCCGGGCAAACCGGCAAACAGCTTACCCGCGTTGACGACGTGGAACCCGTCCACATCCTTTTCGGGCAGCACACGCGCAAGCACGGCCGCTTCGTCCAGATGCTCGGGGAGGGGCAGCTGCACCAGTATGCCATGAATGGCCGGGTCCTGATTTAAACGCTCCACATGGGCGATCAAATCCTCCTGTGACACATCGTTGGGCAGCCGCACCACTTCGGAATGAACGCCAATGGTATCGCACATGGTTTTCTTGTTGCGCACATAAATCTCGCTGGCCGGGTTTTCCCCGGCCAGGATCACCGCCAGCCCCGGCACAATGCCCTGCGCCCGCAGCGCGGCGACGCGCTCCTGCTGTTCCTGGGTGAGCTGTTCGGACATTTGTTTGCCGCTTAGGATTTCTGCCATCATGATACCTCCTGGGTGTCGTTCAGTAGCTTGTCAACCGCCAGCAGCGCCACGCCCGCCGCGTTGTCGCCGGCGTACTCCGGCAATCCGAAACGCAAGGCCAGCCCCAACCGGCGCTGCGCATTGCGTCCCTGCATACGGTTCCTCAGCCATGTGGACGAGGCAACGCCGCCAAACAGCAGCACGTCACGAACGCCGGTTGTATCCGCCACCTGCTGGAGCATGCGCAACAGCGACCTGGCGATCACATCCAGCACGTTGGCGGCGATGTCGGCGTGGGATGCCTTTCCCCTGTTCAAATCCGCCAGGGCGGCTGCTTCGGCGCCCGAGAGATGAAAACCCTGTGGCCGGATGCTGACAGGGTAGCGCCCGTCTGCCCGCCCCACTTGCGCCAATGTATCCATGTGTTGCCCCGCCGGGAAAGGCAAACCCATCGCCACACCAATACGGTCGACCAGCTGTCCGGCGTGCAGGTCCAGCCCTTTGGCCAGCAGTTGCAAACTTCCGTCTTCGGCATGCAGGAGTACGTCGGTGGTGCCGCCGGACAGGTGCACGGCCAGGAACTGCCCCTGCACATCCGGGTTGGCGATCATGGCGGCGCGCAGATGTCCGCGCTGGTGGGTGGTTTTGAGCACCGGCACGTTCCAGGCCAAACCAAGGGAAGTTGCCAGCGAAGTTCCCGCCAGGAACGCCGGCATGTAGGAGTCTGGCGCGTTGGTGGGTGTCGCCGACACGGCAATGGCGGCTGGCATTTTCCCGCCCGCGTGCGACAGCGCTTCGTCCAGCGCCTCCGGCAGCTGCTTTACATGCAAAAAAACGGCATCATTCTGCCGCAACCCCAGCGCGCCGTGTGCCACCGGCAATGGGATGGACACCGCATGGACCACGCGCCCGTGCTCATCCGCCAGGGCACAGGAAGTCTTGTACAGGCTGGTGTCCAAGCCCAGCGCCATCCTCACGTGCGCTTTGTCTCCCTCAGGTGGCTGCCCAGCACCCCGTTGACAAACTTGGCGTCAATTTCCTCCGCGTACTGGTGTGCCAGTTGGACCGCCTCGTTGATGACCACGCTGTCCGGCACGTCGGGCTGGGCGTCCAGCTCCTCCAGCGCGACATACAGAATGGCCCGCACCACCGCGGGGATACGCTCCAGCGCGCGCGACTCGCTGCGCGATGACAGCACCTGATCCAGCTGCGGCAGCCGCGCCCGCACACCATGAGCCAATGCTTCGGCATACGGCGCGTCCGGGTCATCCGGGGGATACTCAATCAGATCGTTGAGCGTTTCATCCCCGCCGCCGCCCAGCAGCATCTCATATACCAACTGCATCGCCGCCCGGCGCGCTGCGTGTCGTGACATGTCGTTACGTACTACCCTTCGCGGTTGTTGCGTTGCAGGCGCATCACTCTTCCGGCTTGTTCTTCAAGTCCAGCGCCTTTTTGATCTTCTCAATCTCTTCCGGGTCGTAGTTCACCTTCTGCCCTTTGGGCGGGAACACGCGGTTCACCTGGCTGCTGATGTCGCCGCGCAGGTCCTTGCGGGAGCCCAGCAACGCGCCGACCGCGGTAATCGCCAGCACCAGCAGCGTTTTCCAGAACCCCACGGTGACCAGCAGCAGGCCGAAGGCAAAAAACGCCGCCGCCATCAGGCAGCGCCTGCTCAACCCGGTGGTTGGCACATTGATGTTATCATTGTCCTGCATTGTTATAATCCTCCTGTGTTGGATGAACGAACATCGTCAGAAGCCGTCTTTTCGTTGCGCCGTGCCGGTGTGGGCGCCGGGCGCTGCCGCTCAAACATCCTGCCTTGCGGCGCAGTATCCACCGTGACGCGGATATCGCCCGTTTTGATGCCCGCGCTGGCCAGCATTTCGCGCTGGATGTCCTGCTGCAGCTGTTTGACCGCCCGGGGCAGATCCGTGCCCGGCTCGCCCCCCACGCGCAGCTGCACCTGCACAGTGTCCCGCTGCCGTGTGATCTGGGTGTCCCGCAGGGTAAGCCCCTGCTGCAGATAGACGCAGCGCCTTACGATATCCTCCAGCGCGCGCACCGAGATGCGCATCTCGCCGGATTCAGTCTGAGCCACCACGAAACTCTCCTGCCGGAACTTGGAGCGCCGCAACAGGGAGAACACATACGCGCCAAACAGCAACAGCAGCAACCCGGTCAGCGGCAGCAACCAGCGCGCCAGCGCCGTGTGGTTCTCCGCTCCCGGCACACCCAGGATGCCTGTCAGGCTCAATACCACCAGCATTAAACCGGCGAGGAGGCTGATCAGCCCCCCGATGAACAGAATGATCCTGTCCGCTATGCTTAGCTTCATGGGGTGCCTTACGCTTTCCGGCTCCGTCGGGTTTTGGGCGCAGGCTTTTTCTCGCTTTCCTTGGCGTCAGCGGACACATCCTCCGGCGCCGCTTCTGCGACGGGCTCGGTGGCTACCTCAGTATCAGGCTGCGCCTGTGCCGCTGCCTCTTCCGCTTCCGTGGGCGCTTCGGTCACAGCTTCGGCTTCCTCAACCGGCTCCTCGACTTTGGCAGGCTCGTCGGCCTTGGCGGCCTCTTCCTGCTGTGCCGCTTCCTTGGCGCGCCGTTTTTCGTTCTTGCGCTCTTCCCGCGTTTTGGGCTTGGAGCCTTCCGGCAGGTTCTGCCACTTGACGGCTTCTAGGTTGGTCTGCACCTCGCGCTTTTCTTTTTCAAAGCTGACGCCCTGCACGTGTACGTCAACGCGCACCACCTTGAGGCTGGTCATCGCTTCGATGGATTTGCGCACATTTTCCTGTACCTCGCTGGCCACTTTCTGGATGGGCTGTCCATACTCGATGATCGCATACAGGTCGATGGACACTTCCTCGGTGCCCACCTCGGCTTTCACGCCGCGCGTGACATTGCGGTTCTTGCCGATGATATCGCTGAACCCGCCGCTGGTGCACATACCGGCAATGCCTTCCACCTCATGGGCGGCAATGCCGGAAATGATGGCGATCACTTCGTTGGCATACGTGATCGTGCCGCCGGTTGTGTCTTCCGCTTCCTGGTGGACGGGCAAGTTTTCGTAATCAGGTGTCATGGGATGCACCTCCTTGCATATACGCGCGAATTATAGCAAATGCCGTGTATAACCGCAACTGCTCATGGCGCGGCGGCGTCGTCTGCATCAAAAGTGATGTGCAGGAGTTTCAGCTGGTCCGGTGATACCTCGTCCGGCGTGTTCATCATCAGGCAGGACGCGTTCTGCATTTTGGGGAAAGCAATGACGTCCCGTAGGCTGTCGCTGTCGGTGAGCATCATCAACAGACGGTCGATGCCGAAGGCAAACCCGCCGTGCGGCGGCGTGCCGTATTTGAACGCCTCCAGCAAAAACCCGAACCGCCGCCACGCTTCCTCATGCGTGAAGCCCAGCAAGCCAAACATCTTCTCCTGCAGGTCGCTGGCGTGGATGCGGATGGAGCCGGAGCCCATCTCCACGCCGTTCAACACCAGGTCATACGATTTGGCGCGAACGTTGGGCAGATCGGTGTCCAGCAGGTGAAAATCCTCCTCCATGGGCATGGTAAACGGATGGTGCGCGGACACATAGCGCTGGTTTTCCTCGTTCCACTCCATCAGTGGGAACTCCACCACCCAGAACAGGTTGTACTTGCCCTGCTCAATCAGGCCCAGTTCGCGCGCCACGCGGCCGCGCACCTGCCCCAAGGCGGTCAGCGCCACAAGTTTCCTGTCCGCGATCAGGAAGGCGATGTCCCCGCGCTCCAGCTCCAACGCGTCCGTCAGTTCCCTGAGTTTGTCATCGCTCAGGAACTTGGCAAACGAGGATCGGACCGTGCCATCCTCCTGCAGGCTCAGCCATGCCATGCCTTTGACATGGTAGGTTTTGGCAAACTCACCCAGCGTGTCGATCTCCTTGCGGGAGAACCTGCCCGCCGCCTGTCTGGCTACGATGCCCGCCACGATGCCGCCATCCTGCACGCTGTTTTCAAACACCGAGAAGCCGCATCCCGGCGCAAACGCGCTCACATCCTGTATGGTCATGTCATACCGGGTGTCAGGCTTGTCGCTGCCGTATTTTTCCATCGCGTCCTTCCAGGTCATGCGAGGCAGGGGCAGCGGGATATCCACCCCCATCACATCGCGGAACACGCGCGCAAATGCGCCCTCTACAACAGTTTGTACATCTGCCGGCTCCACAAAGGACATTTCCAGATCCAGCTGCGTAAACTCGGGCTGGCGGTCAGCGCGGCTGTCCTCATCGCGGAAACAGCGGGCAAACTGGAAGTACCGGTCCATCCCCGCCACCATCAGCAGCTGCTTGTAGATCTGCGGACTTTGCGGCAGCGCATAGCAGTTGCCGGGGTGCAGGCGGCTGGGCACCAGAAAGTCCCGGGCGCCTTCGGGCGTAGACCGCGTCAGAATGGGCGTCTCAAACTCCGTAAAGCCTTCGGAGATCATGTGGCTGCGGACGGCGTTCATCACCTGGCTGCGCAGCGCCATCGTGCGCTGCAGCTTGGGCTTTCGCAGGTCGAGGTAACGGTACTTCATCCGCAGGGGTTCGCTTTCGTTCGCGTCATCATCGATATAGATCGGCGGCGTTTCGGCGCGGTTGAGGATTTTGGCTTCCTGAACCACCACTTCCAGCCTGCCCGTTGCCAGCGATTCGTTAATATCCTTTTCATTGCGCAGCCGCACGCTGCCCTTGATGGCCAGCACAAACTCGTTGCGCAGCGATTCGCCCAGCGCGTAAGTGTCCGGGTCCAGCACATTGCTGTCAAACACCACCTGTACAATGCCGCTGCGGTCGCGCAGCCACACAAAGATAATGCCGCCCATGTTTCGCGCGCGCTGCACCCAGCCGAACAGCGTCACGTCCTTCCCGACCCGCTCAGCGTCCACCTCGGCGCACATGCAATCTCGTTTCCAGCCGTCCAAAAATTCCGCCATAGTTCCTCCTCACGCTTCAGCCAAAATGTGGCTGCCCGTTCTTTGAGATGATCCGTTCCACCAGTGTTTCGGCCACCTGTTCCCATGGAATTTCCTGCTCGGTGCCATCGTCCATGAAACGCAGCTTGGCAACCCCGCGCGCTTTTTCATCGCCGCCCACCAGCACCACCCAGCGCGCGCCGATCTTGTCCGCATATCGGAACTGGGCTTTCA